>CAIZKT010000849.1:0-5376 GCA_903933565.1 uncultured Victivallales bacterium
CCGACGCAGCGGCGCCCTCCAACGCCCTTCGTCTGCCGCGGCGGACGAGGGGCGGAATGGGAAGCGCCTGGTGTGATACGAGGTTGCTGCAAGTCTCATGCAAGCCCAGCCCCCGGCTTTTCGGCGGCTCTTGGGGAAGGTGTCACTCCGCCAGGATCTGGATCTCGTAGATGGACCACCACATGCGTTCTTCGTCGCCGGTCTGGATGATCTTGACGTAGCGGCCGGCGGTAGGAAGGACGGGGATCACGGTCAGCGCCTTGGCCTCGTCGCCGCCGACGCCGATGGGGCCGCGCCAGGCCTGGCCGTCGGCAGAGATCATGATCCGGAAGCCCCGCGGGTAGTCGCCGGTGGATTGGGCCGCATCGAGGATGAGGCGCCGCAGGGTGCGGGTTTGGCCGAGGTCGACCATGAACCAGTCATTGGGCTTCTGGCCGCGGCCGGTGCCCCAGCGCGTCTTGAGATCGCCATCGATGGCCTTGGCCGCGGCGCCGTTGTCCGGGGAGGCGCTGACCTTCCACCGGGAGCGGTCGAGTTTGAGCTTCTCTTCGTCGAGGTGCTCTGGTCGGCCATTGATCTGCAGTTCGGCGATGGACCAGTACATGCCGCCCTTGCCGGTCTGCTCGAGGCGGAGGTAGCGTCCTGAGGTGGTGGGGAGCTTGAGGGTCATGACTTTGGCGTCGCCCTTGCCTTCGAGGATGGGCTTGCCCCACTGGGCTCGGTCCGGGGAGATAAAGAGGCGATACTGGACCGGGAAATCGTTGCCGGTGTTGCCGGCATCGAGGCGGATCTCGCGGATCTCGGTCTCGTAACCGAGGTCGATCTCGAACCACTCATCGCCCTGCTGGGCGCGGCCGGAGGTCCAGCGCGTCGTGCGGACGCCATCGATAGCCTTGGCCAGGCCCTCGCTGCCGCTGGAGTGAGAGGCCGAGAGCTTCATGGCGGCGCCCTCGAGCCCCCGCATGATCTTGACCGCCGACAGGAGCGCTTCGGCCTGGAGGGCTTCTTGATCGAGAAACTCTTTGGCCAGCGCCAGGGCATCGGGATGGATGAGGTCGCCGAGACCGGCGAGCAGCGAACGCTTTTCCGAGTCGCCCTGGGCCAGGCCGAGAGCCTCGCGGTAGAGCCGCAGAGTGTCCTTCACGGGGCGCGGGCTGGGCATGGCAAGCTGGCGGGCGTAACCGCGCAGGGCGAGGACGCGGAGGGCCTCGGTGTCTGCCTGAGTGCTGGCCTGGCGGAGGCGCTCCATGGGGGTGGCATCGGGCCAGTCGGCGAGGGCTTTGATGGCGGCCTTGCGCACGGCGGCATCGGCGTGGCCCAGGGCGGCGTAGAGGGCCTCCAGTCCGCTGGGTCGGCCGAGTTTGCCGAGAATATCGAGGCAGGAAGCACGCGCCGGCAGCGGCAGGTCGTCAGCCAGGCCCGCCAGGACGGCGCGCGGCCCGGCGTCGAGGTCGGCACTGCGGCGCGAGACGCCGACGAGGAGGTTCTCCAGTTTGGACAGCGACCCCGCGTCGCGGGTCTCCGTCAGCAGTTCCACCAGGGCCGCGAGATGCGCGGTGGCCGTAAGTTGAGCGAGGGAGTCGAGGGACTGGCTGACGACCTGGCGTTCGGCGGAGCGGGCCGTGCGCAGCAAGGCCGGCACGGCGCCGACTGCCCGGCGCGCCCCGAGTGCCCGGATGATCTCGCACTGCACGGGGATCTCGGCGGCGGTCAGCGCCGCTTCGAGGACCCGGTCGACGTCGTCGCCGCGCAGGCGGTCGAGGCTGTCAAGGGCCCCGGTCTGAAGCTCGCTCTTGGCCTCTGCCGCGGCGGCGGTGCGGGCCAGCAGCAGTGCCGTGCTCTGGTCGCCGAGCCCGGCCAGGGCCGCCACGGCGTGCCGTTGCACCGCGGCGTCCGGAGAGCCGAGCGCGGCGACCACGGCCGGCAGCGCCGCCGGGTCACCGCGCCTGGCCAGGGCGTCGAGAACCAGAGGTTGCACCGTCGGGGGCAGGGTCGGCAGAGCGTTGACGACCGCCGCGGTCACCGCCTCGCCGGGCAGGTCCGGCAACAAGGCCGCCGCAGCGATGGACAGCTCGGAACGCTCCTGGCGCAGGGCCGTCACGAGGTCCGGCAGAGCCGCCGCGCCGCGCAGTTTCAGCCGACCGGTGAAGCCGGCGGCGCGTTGGGGTCCGAAGGGCGCGGTCTCCTGGACCTTGGCGAAGACCGTGGCGGCCAGGGCGCGGCAGGCGTCCTGATCCGGGCCGCTGGTCGCCGCGAGTTGCGCGCCGACGTCGAGCAGGGCATCCGCGACCCCGGCGGCCGCTGCGGCTGGGGTCGGGGCCGCCAGGAGGGCGTTGGCGGTCGCGGGGGTGCCGATCCGGCCCAGCGCGGTGGCCGCTGCGGCGGCCACGGTAGCCACGGGGCTGTGCAGGCGCTCGCTGAGCGGCTTGGTGGCGGCGGCACAGCGCCGGACGCCGAGGGTGTTGATGACGCCGATCAGGGCGGCGTCAGGGGTGGTCTCAAGAGCACGGATCAGGGCCAGGTCGGCTTCCTGACCGGGGATGCGTTCGAGGGCGTACCTGGCCATCTGCCCGGACTCGGCCTCGGCGAGCAGGGCGGCGAGGGCTGGGACCGCGGCTCCCGAGCCGATAAGGGAGAGCTGCCGGCAGGCGAACTGGCGGCAGTCAACGGTGGCATCGGGACGAGCGATGACCGCGGCGAGGCGCTGCTCAAGCCCGGCGCGCAGCACCGCTTGGTCCGGCTTCTGCGCCTCGATCACGAGCTCCGCCAGGCGCTTGGCATCGCTGTCGTCCACGCCGGTGCGATAGGCCGCGAAGTCCGCAAAGGTGGCGTCAAGCCCAGCGCTCTCGCCGGTCTGGCGGGACTGTTGCAGGTACTCGGGGGTGAGTTGGGCGCTCGGGGTGGCGTCGGCCTTGAGGTCGCCGATGGCATACTGGATGCCGTCGAGGTAGGCCTGCATGATCGGCCGCGTCCAGAAGATCGCATGCTGATGTCCGAGGGAGAAGTAGAAGACGCGGCCTTGGCCATACTCGCGGATCCAGGCCACGGCAAAATCGCCATCCTGGCGCCGGATGGCCTCGCCTTTGGCCATGTTGGTCCGGGTGATGTCCAGGCTGAGCAGGACGCGGAGCGTCGCGCGGGAGTAAGGCTCGCGGAACTGATAGATTTCGTCGTTCACGGTGAAACGGCTGCCTTTGAAGGCCTTGAGGAGGGGGTGGCCGGGGTCATCGAGCTTGACCGTGACGGTCTCATTCCAGGGATGCCCCGAGAAGTACCCGCCCATCAGCTCGCCGTATTCAGGCCAGTCGTAGAAGCAGTCTGTCGCCGCATGGACGCCGACGATGCCTTTGCCGTTACGCACGAAATCCAGCAGGCCGGCGCGCAGGCGCTGCTCCTGAGCTTCGAGGGCCAGGCGCTCCGCGGGGGGGCGCTGGTCGAGGTCGAAGGCCACCAAGGGTATCTTCATGGTGGTGTTGTCCATGACCACCGCATCGAAACCGGCCAGGGCTTCGGGCTCGAAGGCGCGCGGGTCAGCCGTTACCACCACGGTAAAGGCGCCGGTCTTTTCGCCCAGCAGTTCAAACGCTTTAGCGCAGTAGGGCACGCTGCTGTGGACAAAACCACGGCATTGGGTCATCAGCAGCAGTCGCCGGGGGGCCTTGGGAGCCACGCTGGGCTTTTCCGGCAGGGCGGCGCGGATGCGCTCGATCTCCTCGGCTGTGGGGACCTGTTGGTCCTGAGCGGCGAGTGGGCTCAGCAGGAGGGCAACGAGGGCGAGAGCGACGGGCAAGACTTTGGCTGCCATCAGCATATTCCTTTGGCACAGAGAGGGTTCACACGACCCAGGGAGCGCGCATGGGCCGGGCGAGGAAGCGGTCGGCGAGGGCGTCATTGAGGAAGCGCTCCTGGCTCGGGTCCCAGGCCAGCTGGCGTTTGAGGCGGTAGGCCAGATTGCCGAGATGACAGACGGAGACGCTCCGGTGGCCGACGAGGGCCGGGCAGATGGGCAGTTGCCGAGAGCGGATGCATTCCAGCCAGTTGCCGATGTGATCGCGACTCTCGTAGAGCCGCAGGTCGCGCGGACCCCAGGTTTCACGCAGAAGCGACTCGGGCTGGGTCACCAGGAGGTTGCGGTCGACCTCGATACGGCCCTCGCTGCCGTAGATTTCCACGCCGGCCGCGCCGGAGGCGCCGCCATGGAAGACGCGGGTGCCATTGGCGTAGCGGTAGGTCAGGCGTTTCTCGGGGGAGCACTCGGGGGGGAGGATTTCGACGGGGCCGGAGTCGTCCATGCCGAGGGCCCACTGGACGATATCGAAGTGATGGGCGCCCCAGTCGGTCATGCCGCCGCCACAGTAGTCCCAGTACGAGCGCCACTGGGGCCACATCTCGTAGTTGTCGAGGGGGCAGAGCGTGTGGTGGTAAGCGCGCCTCGGGGCGGGCCCGAGCCAGAGATCCCAGTCCAGCGTCGCCGGGGTGGGTTCAGCAGGCAGGTAACACAACTCGGGCGGGCCGCCGACACTGACGTGAATCTTCTCCACCCGGCCGAGGCGGCCATTGCGGACCAGTTCGCAGGCAAAACGGAACTTCGGGTCGGAGCGCTGCTGGCTGCCGGTCTGAAAGACGCGCTGGTAGCGCTGGGCGGCCTCGACGACGGCGCGCCCCTCATGGATGGTGAGTGCCAGCGGTTTCTCGCAGTAGACATCCTTGCCCGCCTTCATGGCCGCGATGGACATGAGGGCATGCCAGTGGGTCGGCGTCGCGATAAAGATGGCATCGAGGTCGGGGCGGGCGATGAGGTCGCGAAAATCGCGGTAGACGGCACAGGCTTTGTAGCCCGCTTGTCCGGCCCGCGCGGCATAGGCCTCGTCGACGCGCTTACGGCAGGTCTCCAGGCGCAGGCTCTCGACGTCACACAACCCGGCGATGTGGACCTCGGTACGCCCGAGCAGGCCGCCCAGATGCCCGGAACACATCTTGCCCAGGCCGATGATGCCGAGCGCGATCCTCTCCGAGGGCGGCGGCAGGCCCTCGGCGCCAAACACACCGGCAGGGATGATGAGGGGCGAGGCCACGGCACCCGTCGCCGTGGCCAGAGCCCCACGCAGGAAGCCGCGTCGTGTGGTTACGGTCATAGGGAGTGTCCATGAGAGTAATGTAAGGCAGATGGCTAGCGCTCGGGTTAGAGTACCCATGCCGGGGCTGAATGCAATCGAGTGTGGCCGCGATGCAGGGCTGTTTCAAGAAACTGGGCTGGGCGTCGCAACAACCCGTGGTCTGTCTGCCGTATCTGTTTGCGCGAGAACACACGCCGTCAGTCATGGCACAGGCGCCAAGCCAAAGCGGTGTCGCGGTCGCCGTCGGCGACCTTGCCAC
>CAIZKT010000850.1:0-6771 GCA_903933565.1 uncultured Victivallales bacterium
CGCGCCGTTCGCCCCCTCCCAGATCTGCCAGACCTAAGCCGCCGCTCAAGACCCCGCCTTGACCAACCTTTCCGGCACGCTACCTTCCCGCTCAGCCCTGAGCTCCGCCAGCGTTGCCCGGGGTACCTGAGTAGTTACAGCAGATGAATGGGACCGACGTGCGCGGCGGCCAGGCGCAGCGCCTCCTCCGAGCGTTCGGCCGTCAACACGGTGTAGCCGAGTCTGCCGAGGATATGCTGGGTCGTGACCCGGATGGCCTTCTCGTCCTCGGCCAGCAGGATGGTTTCGTGCCCGCCGGGATGACCTGCCGAGACGTTCGCGCCGTCGGGCGCGAGGGTCGGGCCTGCATAGCGGGGCAGGTAGAGCCTGAACGTCGTCCCCTGGCCCGGTTCGCTGTGGACGGAGATGTGTCCCCGGTTCTGCTCGATGATGCCGTACACGGTTGCCAGCCCCAGGCCCGTACCCTCGCCGACACCTTTGGTGGTGAAGAACGGTTCGAAGAGGTGCGCCTGCACGTCCTTGTCCATCCCGCAACCATCGTCGCTCAACGTGAGCCGCACGTAGTCTCCGGGAACGGCCCCGGCATGGTGGGCGCAATATCCCGCGTCCAGTGTGACATTGGCGGTCGCGATGGTGATCTTGCCCGAGCCGGCGATGGCGTCGCGGGCGTTGACGCACAGATTTGCCATGACTTGGTCGACCTGCGACGGATCGAGTTTGACCGGCCATAGGCCAGTGCCCGGCAGCCAGGCCAGGTCGATGTTCTCGCCGATCAGATGCCGCAGCAGCTTAAGCATGCTGGCCAAGGCATCGTTCAGGTCCAGCGCCTTGGGCGCGATGGTCTGCTTGCGGGCGAAGGCGAGGAGTTGTCGGGTGATGTCTGCCGAGCGCTTGGCGTCGCTGGTGATCTCGTCGAGGTAGGGACGGATGGGATGGTCTGGCGGCAGTCCGTCCCGGCACAAATCGACGTAGTTCATAATACCCATGAGCAGGTTGTTGAAATCGTGGGCCACCCCGCCCGCCAGACGCCCAACCGTCTCCATCTTCAGCGCCTGCTGCAACTGCGTCGAGACGCGCAGTTGCTCCGTGATGTCGCGTTCAACCCCGACATAGTTGACGATCTGGCCGGCATCGTCATGCACCGGCGATACGGTCGTCTCCCCGGTGTACAGCGTGCCGTCCCTCTTGCGGTTGAGGAAACGCCCCTGCCAGACCCGCCCCGCCGAGATGGTTGCCCAGCACTGCCGGATGGACGCCTCGTCCTGCTGCTCGCTCTTGAGCAGGCGTGGATTCTTACCCATGACCTCCTCGCGCCCGTAGCCGGTCACGGTCTCGAAGGCCGGGTTGACGTATTGGATGGCCCCCGTGGGGTCGGTAATGATGACAACCTCGCCCACCTGCTCGATCGCCATGGCCAAACGTCTGAGCGTGGCCTTGGCCCGAGTCTCGTCTTCGAGCATCTCCAGCAGCGTCTGGCGGGCCTGGTTACTTTCCGCCAACAGGGTGCTGACCTGTGCCTCGGCGCACTTGCGGTCGGTGACATCCCGGCAGAGCGACACGAGGCGCAACGACTCGCCCTCACCCTCCACGGTGGCATTGATTTCCACCGGTGTGATCAGGCCGTCCGCATTCGCATAGTGACTGACGAAGTTCCGGATGTACCCATCCTTCACGCACTGCACCACGGCCGCCGCATTTTCTTGCCGCGCCTGCTCCGCCGTCCACTCTACGACGCTCCTCCCGAGAATCTCGCGCAACTCGCGGTGCCCCGAGAGGCGGACATACTCCTGGTTCGCGTCCACCACCCTGCCTTCCCGATCAAGGATCAGATACCCTGTGCCCGTCGTCTCGACGAGGCCACGGTACTTCGCCTCGCTTTCCTGCAGCGCCGTCTGCTGGGCGCAGGCATCGGCATGGGTGCGGCGGAGCAGGACATAGACGAAGCCCAGCAACAGCAGTAGCGCCGCGGGCGCCACCAGGCTCGCCTGCTGGAGCAGGTCGGCGCGGAGCTCCCGGTCGGCCCGCCGGAGCGGCAGCCACACGGCGCCCGCGAGCAGCGCCAGAACCAGCGCCACCTGCAGCCATGGCCAGAATCGTTTGACCTGCATGGTATGCGTTGTGGTTCGTTCCTATGCCGCTCGCAGCCCGTCCTCAGTAGCCGTATTCGGCTGCCGCGGACGCGCCCAATTCACTGATCAACAGCGTCTTGAGGTCAACCGTGGTGCCGCCGGTGACCCCTTTGGCCAGCTCTTGGCCCTGTGCGAGGCTGCGCTCGGCGCCCTCGAGCACCAGGCTGGTGTAGAACCCGAGTTCCGCCGCGGTGGTCATCTGTTCCCGAATCTTGGGGTCCAGCCGGCCGTTGCGGGAGGCCAGGATCTTCTGGTAGATGCGCCCCGGACTGGAGATGCCATAGCCGGTGACCGTGCCGTCTTTCTCAAAATTTTTGAACAGCGGATTGACCTGGCGCAGGCCATCGGCATGCAGCTCGTAGTAGCCGGGGGTATCCAACCCGAGGTCGAACATGCCCTCGCTGCAGACCAGGCGACCCGACTGCACGGTCGTGGCATGAGCGGTGTTGGGTAGGTGCCAGCCGGTGATGATGTGGGCGGTGGCGCCATTGCGGAAGCGGATTTCGGTGTCCACCAGGTCGTAGCCCTGTACGGCAATGGGCGACAGCGCGGGCAGTTTCTGCGAGTAACCGATGGCGCGAACCTCGACCGGAGCGAGGTTGACGATCTTGATCAGGGCATCGCACATGTGGACGGTCAGGAAGCTGATCGGCGTGTTCTTCTGGGCGTAGTCGGCCGTGGCAAAGAACATGGGTTTGAAGTTGGGATCGGCCACCATGAGCTTGTCGAGCATGTACCACACCGCCACCTGTAACTCGCCGTAGCGGCCGCTCTGATAGCGGGCTTCGGCCTCCTTCAGGCGGGGGTCTTCGCGCTTGTGAAAGTCGATCCCCATGAGCCGGCCCGTGCGGCGGGAGGTCTGGATCATGGCGTGGGTGTCCTTGATCGTGGCGGCCGTCGGTTTCGGCACGACCACGTCCAAGCCGGCTTCGAGGCTATCGATGGCCGGACCCGCATGGATGTGATCCGGCGTGTTGACCTGGGTCACGTCCAATTCGACGCTTTTGAGCATCTCCTTGTGGCTGCGGAAGCGCCGATTCTCCGGGATGTGATAGGTGTCGCAGAACCAGCTTCGGTATTCATCGTTGGGGTCGGCCACCGCCACGACGTCCAACAGGTGGGTGAAATCGCTGCGGAAATACAGGTACTGGTAGATCTCCCGAACTACCGACCCGACACCAATCACGCCGACCCGGAGCTTGTCCATTCTTGCTTCTCCTGAAAACCATAAAGAGGCCAGACTAATTTGCGCCCTGCCGCGTCAGATGCAAGAGGCGCGGTCCAGCCAGGGCGGTTTCCCTGCCCGGGGGGGGTCATGGCAGGGGCTCGGTGCTCTCCAGGGCGGGGGGGGCGGGCGCGGGGGGCAGCTGCTGGCCGCAGAGTTCGAGGAAGCGCTGGCGGATGATCAGTTCGCGTTTGCTGGCCCGTTCGTCCAGCAGGCGCCGCATGGTCCGCAGTTCCGCGTCGAGGCGATTCAGTTCGATGCGTTGGTTCTGCTGGGTGCTGTCGAAGGTCCGCTCCAGGACGCCGCGCAGCTCGTCTTTGGCGCGGTTCATGGCCAAGGCTGTGGCGGCCGCGTCTTCGGCGCTGCACTCGGCCGTTGTGCCGCTGAACTGCAGGATCAGTCGGCCCAGCATGCGGGCCCGGCTCTCGAGCAGGTCCAGGGACATGAGGCGTTCGAACTCAGCAGGGTTGCGTTCGCGGACGCGGTCCAGCCGCACATAGTGTTCCGCCAAGCGGCCCAGGTAGGCAGGGCCATCGGCGGCGCCGTCGGCGACGTGAGCGCGAATCTCGGCATGGATGTCGGGGCTGGTGCGGCTGTAGTACTCCAGCATCGCCGTGACATTGACTCCGGGATAGGCGACGATCAGCAGTTGGCGGGTACGCGCCGCCAGATCGCCGGAGGCGACCCCCACGAGCTGAGTTGAGGCCGAGGGCTGCTGGGCCAACAGGACGGCAGCGCCGAGCCACAGCAGACTCAGGATCAGCTGCGGCAGGCCTGGCTGGAACCGCCGACGAAGCGGGTCAGGCCACGGCCAGGTTGGTGGGCAGAACCAGTTCCCACGCATCGTCGCGCTCCCAGCCGCCGGCATCGCGATCCTGGAGATCAATCACCTCCTGGCGCCGCCGGTCGATCTCATCGCGGAGGTTCTGCAGCAGTTCCTGCACGAACTGACCCGGCACCATGTCGGGCAGGGGGGCCGGCAGGGCCGGACTCGCCTCCTGTTCGCTGGCGCCATCAGGCTCCGCGGAGCCTGAATACAAGGGTACTGCGTAGTTGCCGCAGGCCGCCCCCGGCGCCTCAGCGACAACCGTTACGAAGGCGGATTCTGGGCGGGGCGGAACGCTGGCGAAGCGGCTAATCTGCCAGGTGGTTCCCAGCAGCAGGCAGACCGAGGCGGCTCGCCAGGCCCAGGCTTTGAGCGGCGCCACGCGCCGCCGCCGCTCGTGGCTCAGGCGCGCTGCCTCCAGCAATTCAGCCAGCTCGCGCTGGCCCAGGTGCTGACGCGTGCTCGGCGCCTGTTGTCGCAGTGCGGTCAGCAGAAACTGCTCCGTCTGGCAGTCTGGACAGGACTCGCAATGCGCCCGCCAGGCGGACGCCTCGGCGCTGTCCATTCCAGCTCGCAGAGCCTGTTCCCGCAAACGTCTGCAACTACGCTTCATGCCTTCTCCACATTTGGCGCAGCACTTCGACGGCGCGGTGCATGCGCCAGAGGGCGGTGCCCTGCGGAATGTCCAGCATGCGCGCGATGTCCTTAAAGGGCACATCGCCATCGATGCGTAACTCCACCACGTCGCGCAGGTCCTTGGGCAGATCGCGCACCAGGAGCCGGACCACCTCCACGTCATTGCGGTCCTGCAGCGCCGACAACGGATCGCCCTCCTCGCGGGCCTCCGGCATGTCGGTATCCTGCTCCTGAATCTCAAACCGGCGCCGGCGCCGCTTGTCAATGGCCAGGTTGCGGGTGACGCGGAACAGCCACGGGCCGATGCTGTCGCAGATCAGCACGCGGGGCGGATTGTTGATCAGCTTGAGGAAGACCTCCTGGCAGACATCCTTGGCCAGGTCCACCGAGCCCAGATAACGGGTAGCGTAGGCCACCAACCTCGTCTCATAGCGGACGAAAAGCTCCTCGAAGGCCGCCGTGTCGCCGTCGCGCATCCACTTGACCAGGCGCTTGTCCGTGGCTTCTTCACGGCGCTCGGAGACATCCCGGTCAAGCAGGTAGCCGTCAGCACTCGGTTCGATGGCTACGGTCTGGTTTTCCATGTGGCTATCCTGTGACGTCATGTGCTTGCGCTTCTCTAAGTAGACGCCCATGCCGTCCACTTTATTGGATACAGACTCCAAGCCCACTCAGCCGTATTGGTGGTCTGACACGGCCCCGGGTCGGCGGCTGCACGGGTCAGAGCCCTTTTTTCCGGCGGGCGCTCCGCTACACCTCGACGGTCCAGCCGAAGACGTCCTCGGCCTCTCCCACCTGCAGCGCCGTGTAGCGCCGGTAGAGCTTGCCGAAGACGGGCCCGACGCCCTCCGCCGGACCGACGCGGATAACGCGTTCGCCCCGCACGATTTCGTTGACCGGAGTGATCACCACCGCGGTGCCGCAGGCCGCCACCTCGGCAAACCCCGGGACCTCCTCGAACTCGACCGGGCGCACCTCGACCGGCAGGCCCATTTCCCGGGCCACAACCTGCAGGCCATCGTTGGTGATGCTGGGTAGGATGCTGCTGCTTTTGGCGGTGATGTATCTGCCATCCTTGGTGATGGCGATGAAGTTCGAGGTGCCGAACTCCTCGACGTAGCGATGCTCGCGGGCGTCGAGATAGAGCTCGACCGGAAAGCCCCGTTCGTGGGCCAGGTGATGCGGTTCGAGGCTGGCCGCGTAGTTGCCGGCCACTTTCGTGTGGCCGACGCCCTGGGGCGCGGCACGGTCATAGTCATCCAGCACGATGGCGCGCACCGGCTTGAGCCCGCCTTTGTAGTAGGCGCCCACGGGGGTCACCAGGACGATGAAGGTGTATTCCTTGGCCGGACTCACCCCGATCTGTGCCCCGCTGCCGATCAGCAGCGGCCGGATGTACAGCGATCCGCCCGTGCCATAGGGCGGGACGAACTCCCGGTTGGCGTCAACCACGCGCCGGATAGCGTCCAGGAACATCTCCTCCGGAACCTGGGCCATGCAGATGCGGCGGGCGCTGGTCGCCAGGCGCTGGGCGTTCGCCTGCGGGCGGAACAGCCGCACCTTGCCATCGCGGCAGGAGAACGCCTTCAGCCCCTCGAACGCGGCCTGACCATAGTGCAACGCCGTGGCCGCAATATGGAGGCGTAGATAGGGCTCGTGAACCAGTTCACCCGCGCCCCAGGAGCCATCCTGCCAGACATAGCGGATGTGGCAGTTGGTGTCGACATACTGAAAACCCAAACTCGACCAGTCGATCTTCATAGATTACCTGACCTCGGCGGCCTTTTGGCTGAGTGTTATGTGTACCCGGGTCGGACCTGCGTAGCATATTGCGCCGAGCCGCACTCGGCAAGACGAACGCCGCGGCGGCCCTGTCCGGACGCAGGTCAGTTCCTTGGGTTCAGGGTTCAGGGTTCAGGGTTCAGCCCAGCCCCCGGCTTGGAGGCCGGACATAC
>CAIZKT010000851.1:0-14592 GCA_903933565.1 uncultured Victivallales bacterium
CCAGCGCGGGTTTTCGGACATCCGCTTCCGCGGGCAATATCCAATGGCGTTCGTGGACTACCGCGCCAACGATTGTCCGGTCACCGTCTCGCTCGAAGCGTTCACGCCCTATTGCCCGCTCAACGTGGCCGACTCCTCCTTGCCGGCGACGGTGATGCGGTTTGTGGTGAAGAACACGAGCGATGCGCCCGTCGAAGTGGAAATTTTCGGCACCTTGGAGAATGCCGTCTGTCTCGGGAGCGGTCGGCCCGGGCGGGGCATGCGGTTCAATCAGGTCATCCGCGAACCGGGGCTGACCGTGCTTCACTGCATCGCCGAGGCAACCAAGCCAACCGTGGAAGTCGAGAAACGGCCGGACATTCTGTTCGAGGATTTCGAGAAAGGATACGACAACTGGAAAGTCGAGGGCGAGGCCTTCGGCGAGCGTCCTGCCACCGGCACGCTGCCGGGGCAGCAGCAGGTGAGCGGTTTCGCCGGACGCGGGTTGGTCAACTCGTTTCTGCGCGGCGACGACACCACCGGCCGGCTCGTTTCGCGGCCGTTCAAGATCGAGCGCCGCCATCTAACATTTCTCGTGGGCGGCGGAGTCAAGGAGCGCCGCACTTGCATGAATCTGGTGGTGAACGGCATCGCGGTCCGCACGGCCGCCGGTCGCAACCTCGAACGGTTAGAGCCTGGCATGTGGGATGTGGCCGACCTGCAGGGCAAGGAGGCCCACCTCGAGATCGTGGACCCGGCAACCGGTCCGTGGGGTCATCTCAACGTCGATCAAATCGTGTTCACCGACACGCCTCTGGCAGAATCCGCGCTCGACGCCGAGCCGGACTTCGGGTCGCTGGGGTTGTCTTTGCTAGGTGAGAATGCGGACCATGCCAGCGGCGATGCGACGGCCCCGTTTGGGGAGAAACTCATCGGCTCGTTAGGGCGTACGCTGCGGCTCGCGCCGGGTGCCGAGGCCGAGACGACCTTCGTGCTAACCTGGTTCTTCCCGGTGGCGTTGCCCGGGCATAGCCGGGAGTTGGCGGACGGCGCGGCCTTGAAAAGGTCGTATGCGAACCGGTTCGATTCCGCCGCCGCCGTGGCGAGGTATCTGGCGGCGAATTTCGACCGCTTGGCCGGCCAAACCCGGCTGTGGAACCGGACCTGGTATGATTCGACCCTGCCCTACTGGTTCCTCGACCGGACGTTCGCGCCGATTTGCACGCTGGCCACCAGCACCTGTTATCACCTCAGCACAGGCCGGTTCTATGCCTTCGAGGGCGTTTATTGTTGCGGCGGAACCTGCCAGCACGTCTGGAACTACGCGCAGTCGGTGGGCCGGATTTTTCCGGAGTTGGAGCGCGACTTGCGGCGGCGGACCGACTTCGGCACCGCGTGGCATGACAACGGCGCGATTGACTACCGGGGCGAGGTAGCCAAGCAGGTGGCGCACGACGGCCAATGCGGCGTGATTCTGCGCGCCTACCGGGAGCACCTCACGGCGGCGGACGACACTTATCTGCGGGCTTGCTGGCCGCGCATCCGCAAGTCGATCGAATTCATGATCGCGCAGGATGGCGACGAAAACGGCCTGTTGGAGGGCGAACAATATAACACGCTGGACGCTTCGTGGTTCGGACCCATGGCGTGGATCAGTTCGCTCTACATCGCCGCCCTGCGCGCGGGCGCCACGATGGCGTGTGAGATGGGCGACGGCAATTTCTCCGCCCGCTGCACGCGGATCGCCACGCACGGCAGCAAGTTGCTGGTGAGGGATCTTTTCAACGGCGAGTATTTCATCCACCAGCCGGACCCGCGGCGGCCGGACACGCCGAACTCCAACGACGGTTGCCACATCGACCAGTTGATGGGCCAGGCGTGGGCGTTGCAAGTCGGCCTGCCCCGCATCGCGCCGGCCAAGGAAACGATGGCGGCGCTGGAATCAATCTGGCGTTACAACTTCACGCCGGATGTGGGCCCCTTCCGCGACAAGACCTTGATCAAAGGGGGGCGCTGGTATGCGATGGCTGGTGCGGGACGCTCCGCTTCCCATCAGCGCCCTGCTTACCGACGTCATTATGCCTGGCCTCAATGGCCGGGAGCTGTATCGTCGGCTGCTGTCGACCCGGCCGGGGCTGAAGGTGCTTTACATGTCCGGCTACCCGGCGGACGTGATCGCGAGTCAAGGGGTGCTTGATCCCGGGGTGCATTTCATCGCCAAGCCCTTCGAGATCAAGGACCTGGTTGCCGCACTGCGGGAGGTGCTTAAGGCGTGAGGCGTCCCCGCCGCGCCTGGCCCGGGCCGGTCGACAGCGGACCTTGGTCGAGGGGGCGTGGATCGTGGTGATGGCGTAAAGCTGAAGAGGATCCAGCGGTATGAGCAGCAACAACTCCGCGCTGCCGTTGCGCGAGTCCAGAGCCTGGGCGCCCCGAAGCGCGATCGCGCCAGAGACCAGCGCGCCGACGGCGGACGCCTTCGTGGCACGCTCCAACGGCAGCGCCGGCTGCTACGGCGGTTGGGACCTGGTCTTTGCGGCCCCCAGCACGCCTTGGGTGACCGTGCGCGTGGTGGCGCAGCCGGATGGCCTTGAGCGCGGCCTGGACTCACTGCGGGCGGCGTTGTTCTGGAACGAGGACACCGCCTACTCGACCCTGCGTTGGGAACCGGTGCTGGCGCTGGGCGAGACGGCGGCGGGGGTCGTCTTCGAAGGCCGGGCGCCTGTCCCACCCGGCGCGCACAGCCTGGTGGTACGGCTGCTGCTGTGCTGGTCGGCGCGCGGTTCGGTGACCTGGCGGGAGGCGAGCGCGCAAGGCACCGCGGCGCCGCCGCCGCGGCGTTGGCGCCTAGCCGCGGGCGCCGGCCCGCTGCCAGGAGGGCCGCGGACGCTGGCCACGAACACGGAAGCCTACCTCGGGTTCTGCCGGGAGGCGGCGGCCAAACAGGCTGACCTGCTCTGCCTGCCCGAGGTGATGCTAAGCACGGGGCTGCCGAGCACTCCCGAGGCGATCCTGGCGCAGGCGATTTCGATTCCGGGCCCGGAGACGGAGCCCTTCCAGGCGTTCTGCCGGGAGAACCGGATGGTGTTGTGTTTCTCGGCCTGGGAGAAACAGGCCGAATTGGTGCATAACACCGCCTTCATCATCGGTCGCGATGGAAACCTGGCAGGCACCTACCGCAAAGTGCATCTGGCCAGCCCGCTCGAACCCTGGTGGGGGGTCACCCCGGGTCATGACATCCCCGTGTACGAGGTGGAGGGCGCCCGCATCGGCATGAACATCTGCATGGACTCGTCGGTTGAGGAATCGGCTCGAGTGCCGGGCGTGCTTGGAGCCGAGATACTCTGCATGCCCATCATGGGCGACCACCGTGCCGTCACGGGCTGGACCGGCGGCCCGAGTGACTGGGATGTGGACCGCTGGCTGGCGATTCAGCAGGTCCGCGCCATGGACAACCAGGTGTGGATGGTCATCAGCGTCAATGGCGGGCCGGGCACCTGCATCGTCTCGCCGACCGGCGAGGTCGTCGACATGCTGCAGGGGCGGCGGCGAGTGGTGCTGGCCGACATCGACCTTGCCGAGCCGCCGCGAAGCTGGCTATGGGCGACGTTCCGCAACGTGACCCCGTGGGTCCGGCGCACCCCGGCCTACGGGCCACTTCTAGGCGAAGGACAGATCCTGGGGTGAGGCACGGACGTCAGGTTCGATGGCGTCTGGATGGCCATGAATGTATGGTGTCGCGCAAGGTTCGGAGCACAGGCCATGGGGTGGGCGATAGCCGCACCCTTGACAGACAAAGGAAAGGGGCGACAGATGCGGGTCAATACGAGGTCCAGGGTGAACCGTAGCCGCAGTTTCACCCTGATCGAACTGCTGGTGGTCATCGCGATCATTGCCATCCTGGCAGCCATGCTTCTGCCCGCCTTGAGCAAGGCCCGCGAGAAGGCGCGCCAAGCCAGTTGCCAGGGCAACCTGAAGCAGCTCGGGTTGGCCGGCCTGATGTATGCGGATGACTACGCTGAGTACTTCGTGGCCGGCCTGGCAGACTCACCAGGAGCCGGTCCCGGGCCAGTCGGCCGCACGACGTCCTTCAACGGCTACAAGATGAACCTGGACCAGCTCTACGCCTACTGCCAGGTCCTGGAGGTGTTCTTCTGCCCAAGTTTCGCGTCCACCGTCGGCTACTGCGATGCCTACGGCTGCAATCAGACCCTCAGCACGGACCAGCGTGCCCCCTCCCCGAACCAGGCCCCGGTCACGGTGGGGAAAGTCGGGAACCCCGCTGAGACGGTGTTTGCCCTCGATGCCGGTCCTTACATGGTCGCGGCCAGCAACCTCACCGGCCCGACCGGCAGTTTCTGGTACGTTCCCGGTACCGCGATGGGACGCGACCCCGCAGGCCTCTCGCCGGCGCTGACCGGCACGCGGGCCACCGACTTCATCAGCGGTCGGCACAACCAAGGCGTCAACATCACCTACGCCGATGGCCATGTCGCCTGGCTGCACGGTGGCGTGATCTACGGCAATCGCGCCACCTTCCTCAGCATCAAGTGACTCCGAACCCTGGGATCGACGACCTCGCAACCAGCTGCCCGTCAAGGTGCTCCTGGTGCGGTTCGTCGGGCCGCTTCTGGGCGATTTTGGGGTGGGGCTGGGGTCGGCTCGGGGGATGTGCCAGAGAGCGACGCCGGGCTTGACGCGTGCCCTGAGGCCGCGGCAGAGCGGGCGGGTGGGACGGGTGGGTTTGTGTCTTGAATGAGTCCCCTGCGGCTGATGGAGATGCGGATGTTGTTCATGCCGGTACGTTTCGGGCTGCTCGGCGCCAGTTTGGCCACGCTGGCCGTGGCCGCGGCCCCGCTCGAGAAGCGAGTGCTGTTGTTGGCAGGGAGCAACGACAGCTTCACGGCCCGCGGCCTGACGGCCTTGGGCGTACCCTTCGAACGGCGCTCCCCGGCGGACTACGCCCGGAGCTCACCTTTCCGTCATGACCTCATCATCTGGGGCCTGGACGAGTCCCGCGCCGAGCTGGCGCGGGACCCCGAGTCCGTCGCTGCTTTTCTCGCTGCCGGCGGCGTGCTGTTGTGCTTCCGATCCAGTGACGAAGAGGCCTGGCTGCCTTCACCCCTGCGCCGCGACAAGGCCTACCAATTCGGGCGTATTCTGTCCCCTGAGCATGCCGTGTTCACGACCCCACACCGCCTCGGCGAGGCCGATCTTCGCGCCGTCCACGGCGGCAGCATCTACCGCGCTTTCCTGAGCCCGGGCACGGGTTGGGTACCTCTGCTCAGCGGCGGCGCGCCGCAGGACTGGGACAAGACCCCCGAAGCCGCGTCTGGCCAGGAGCACTTCGGTCTGCTCGAGTTGCCGCTGGGCAGCGGGCGCCTGATCATGCTGCAGATGATCCCGGAGTATCACTGGTTCAATGATTGTAAGGGTGACCGGGCCAGCGCGGGGGCGCGTTTCTTCGAGAACCTGATTACCTATGCCCTCGCCTGTGCCACCCCCCAGGCCGCGTCCCGGCTCGAGCCCGCGCTTCCGGCCGCCTTCGTTCAGGACCTTGATACCTTCATGGTGAAGCCCTGCGGCTTCGCCCCGGACCGCCCCCCTGCCCTCGACTGGACCGTGACCGCCAAAGGCCCCTACCAGGCCGCCCCTGACCGACGCGGCATCTGGACGGTCAGCCACGCCGATGTTCCCAGTATTCTCGGCAACGCCTGCGAACTCACCCGTGAATTTCGCCGGCCGGCAGAGCGCGGCAACACGACCCTGAGCTGGTACTACAGCGACACCTATTGCGGCGGCACCGAACGGATTCTCGGCGGCGCGGATCATGGCAAAGCAGCCTTCGCCAACGAGCGTAAAGCGTACCGTTTCGCCCAGGTTCTGGTCAACGGTCTCCTGGTCTGGGAACAGGACACCCACGGGCGCAATCCGCAGCCCGCGAGTCGGCGCTTTTACAATGTGGACATCGCCGCGGCGCTCAAGGCGAAAGAGGGCGACACCTACCGGGTGACCTTGCGGGTGGAGGACCGCCTCGGCAGCGCTGACAAGCCCTTCGCGGTCGACGTCTTCTGGGGCGCCATCGGTCTGCTGGAAGGGGTGGCGCGCGTGACCGCCACGCAACTCAGCGGTCAGACGGTCTTAGCGCTTGCGCCTGGGCAGAGCGTGTCGTGGCAGCCCGACCGACGCGCGGGCCAGGCGCGACTCGCGGTGCGTCTGCAAGACCGCCCGCAGGACCGCCCGGAGCTGGTGCTTTCGGTCGCCGGAAGCCCCCGGCAGCGCTGGCTTCTGAGCGCCG
The DNA here is from genome assembly GCA_903933565.1 of uncultured Victivallales bacterium. Lineage (GTDB taxonomy): Bacteria > Verrucomicrobiota > Lentisphaeria > Oligosphaerales > JAFGRS01 > CAILUI01. The sequence continues at coordinate 6,275 of CAIZKT010000851.1, forward strand.
ATGACCAGGGCTGGTACTGGGCCGTTTCAGAGCCTCTCGACCTGCCCGCCAATCCGTCGCTCAGTCTGGCCCTCGAGGGGGCCGCTGGCTCCGTCTGTCCCCTCCGCGAACTGGCTTTGATCCCCCTGTCGGTCACGGCGGCTCCCCCTGCGCTCGCGGCGCCCGTGCCTCTCGCGGTGCCGCACCGCGTGGCGCTGACGGTGCCCGAGAGCGCGGGCCTGGCTCGGACGGCAGAAGTGGCAACCCAAGGCATTCCGTTTGCGCCGGGGGCGTTGCCTGCCGCCGCCGCCCTGAGCTGCACCGACCAGGCCGGCACGGCAGTGCCCTGCCAGGCCGCGCCGCTGGTGCTCTGGCCCGATGGCAGTGTGAAGGTGGCGCTGGTCAGTGTGCCGGTCACGGTCGAAGCGAACCGCCGCGCCGTCTATCACCTGGATCAGGCGCCAGGCCAGACGCCGCCGACTGGGCAGCTTACCGTCCGCGAACAGGGCGATGAGCTGGTCATCGACACCGGCGTGATCAGCGCCACGGTGAGCCGCACCCACGGCCGCCTGGTCGAGAGTGTCCGGCGGCACGATGGCCGCGAACTCAAGCGCGCCGACCAGGTCTGGGACCTCGCGCTCGAGGACGAGACCGGACGCGTCGTACGCAGCGGCGGACCGACCGTCACGGCGCTCGAGTTCGCCGACCGCGGACCCTTACGGCTGCTCCTGGTCCGCAAGGGCTCCCTGGCGGACGCCGCCGGGAACTGGATCGACTACCGGTTGCAGCTTGAGGCCACGGCCGGCTCGGAGGCGCTGCGCTGCGAGACCCTCATCGTCAACCGCGAGGCCGGAGCCGGCGTCTTTCTGCGGCGCTGGTCGATGAACCTGGCAGGGCTGGCTACGGCGCCAGGGCGGGTCTGGCTGGGAAACGACGAGTCGGCGCCGCTCTCGCCGGGCGCGGTGCTCTACCAGCATCGGGAGGACCGCCTAACCTGGACCGGCAAGCAGGGCGCCCGCGAGTGGGCCACGGGCAGCAGCCCGGGCTTCTTGCGTTCGGGCGGCATTGCCTTCGGCCCGCGCTGGTTCTGGCAGCGCTTCCCGCAGTGCCTGCGCTTCGAGGAAACGGGACTGCGGTACGACCTCATCACCGCGCCCTACGACGAGCGCGACCTGCCCAGGCGCTGGCAGCAACGTCTGGCCGAGACCACCGACCGCTACGAGGTGGGCGGCGTCGGGTACCCGCAGAGCCCCGGCAAGATGGGCCTGTTCCGCCTGGCGGCTGGCGAGGCGTTACATCAGGAAGTGCTCTTTGCGTTCGACGGCGCGACCGACACGGCCGAGGTGCGGCCCGCCCTGGCGCCACTGCTCGCTCGCCTGCGGGCCGTGCCTGACCCCGCCTACACCAGCTCAACCGCCGTCTTTGGCGAGTTTCAGCCTGCCGATGGGCTCTTCGGACACTACGAGACGAGCGTGGAGGCCGCCTACAAGGGCTACCTGGCCAAACGGCTGTCCCGCCGCGAGTACGGCTTCGAGAACTATGGCGACGATACCTTCGAGTGGGGCTACGGGCCAAGCTACACCTATTGGAGCAACAGCGAGTACGACCACCACCACGCCTTCCTGCTGCAATACCTGCGCAGCGGCGACCCACGCTGGTGGGAAGTGGCCGAAGAGCAGTCCCGGCAGTACCGCGATGTGGTCATCGTGCATGCCGGCACCGCGGAGATCAAGGGCGGCCCGCGTCACCACAATGCCACGGCCCTGTGGATGCCGCAGCACGAGGAGCAGTTCTGGGTGGCTGACCACACCGCCTCGGGCGCCAGTTGCGGTCACAGTTGGGCCGAGGGCATGGTCGAGTACTGGCTGCTGACCGGCGACCCGTGGTCCGGCGAAGTCGTCCGCGATCTGGCGGATTGGTACTGCAACCGAGTTGAGAACAACGACTTCGGGGCCGGCGGACAGGAACGCGGTCCCGGCTGGGCGTTGATCGCCATCAGCGGTTTGACGGCGACCTTGCGGACTGAGCGCCTCCTGCGGGTCGGCAGCACCGTGGCCGAATGGATCGAGACCTGGCAAGACCCCCTGCGCGGCGTGATCTCCGTAGCCATTTCCGAACAGCCCAGTTACGAAGGCGGTTCCGTCTTCATGCATGGTATCGTGGGTCGGGCTCTGGGGCGCTGGGCGGAGGTCTCCGGCGACCCACGCGCCCGCCTGGCCTGCATCGGCATCGCCGAATGGCTGACCACCGAGCCCATGGGCGCCAGAGGCACCTTCTGGTACAAGCAGAGCCCGCAAAATAGCCGCAGTTACAGCCCGGACGGCCAGTGCCTCACCGCGTTGACCTACGCCCAGCGTTTCAGCGGCGACCCCTGGTTCGGTGAGGTGGCGTTGGCGTTGTACCGGCAGACGGGCGCGTCGACTCGCTCGATGAGCTGGTACCCGCAAGCCCTGGCCCACCTGGCGCCGCTGATCACCCCCGCCGAGGTGATCCTGGAAGCCGAGTCCGTCACCGTGGCCCCGGGGGCGCCGCGAACCCTCGACCTGCGCGTGCGGAACACCTCGGCAAAGCCCGTGCGGGCCGCAGTCCGGGCCCAGGCGCCGGCGCCGTTCACCCTCGAATCGGGGGCGCCCGTCATGATTGCCGCGGGCGAGACGAGGGCACTCGCCGCCAGCCTCGGCACGCGCTTGCCGACGGGACGGGCGCGCCTGCCGGTCACGGTGGATCTGACGCTTGCCGACGGGACGACCAAGACAGCGGTCGTCAGCGTCGAGGCACGGGCCATGGACCGGCTGGTCGAACTCTGGCTGGCCGCCGAACAGGCGGCCGTGACCCCACCGATGGTGCGCGAAACCCTCGATGGCAAGCCTTGTCTGCACACCCCACGCACGCCACAAACCGTGCTCAAACCGCGACCGCAGGACCCGCCGGAGGGCGGCTTGGCACAGTTCGAATTCGAGCTGCCTGTGGCCGGGCGCTACGCCTTTACGGCCGAGGTCTGGTGGCTCGACGAGCAGGGCAATTCGCTCTTTCTAAGCGTGGATGGCGGCCCCGACCAGTCTTTTGGCAACGCGGGCGCCATGAACCGCTGGATCCGCCTCGAGGCCACGCTGACCGACCTGGCCGCGGGCCGGCACACGCTGCGGCTTCGCACCCGAGAGGACGGGGCGCGTTTGGCCGGAGTCATGATCGAGCGCCGACCCGCGCCCTGAGACCAGACCTCAAACCCCATCACCGACGGAGTCAGCCTCCATGATCAGCCAGGTTCTCGACCAGGAACAAATCCAGCGCATTCAGGCCGCCTCTCTGCGCATTCTCGAGCGTACCGGCATCGAGTTGCCGCACCCTGATATGTTGCAGCGCTTTGCGGCTGCGGGAGCCAGCGTGGACCTGGCCCGACAGCGCGTGCGTATCCCGCCCGAGCTGGTGGAGCGCTGCATCCGTCAGGCGGGCAAGTCGTTCACTCTCTACGGCCGGGACCGGTCCAGGACGGCTCGCTTCGGCCAGGGCTTCCGCAACTACAACAGCATCGCCGGCGAGGCGAGTTGGGTGGATCACGTCGGCGGCCCGCGGCGCTTCGCGACGCTGGCTGATGTGGCGACGGCGGCGCGCTTCGCCGACGCCATGGAGCACATCAACGTGGTCGGGGCCATGGCGGATCCCTACGAGCTGCCGGCGCAGGGGCGCTGTGTCGAGGTCCTGGCCACGCTGGTCCGCAATACCACCAAGCCGGTCACGTTCTGGTATCATGACCGGGCCTCGGCCCGCTTCCTCAACGATCTCCAGATCGCCCTGCGCGGCGACGAGGCGCGGGCCGCCCAGTACCCGCTCTGCTACCCGTTCCTGGAGCCCATCAGCCCCCTGCGCTTTCCGTTCAACGGGGTTGATCTGCTGTACGAGACCGCCCGACTCAACCTACCCGTGCCTATCGGCCCCATGGCCCAGATGGGTCTCTCGGCCCCGATGAGCCTGGCCGGCACCATGGCCATTGAGAACGCCGAGATTCTGGCGGGTGTCTGCATCACGCAGCTCATCCGGCCCGGCCTGCCCGTGTGCTATGGCGGCATCTGCCACGCCTTCGACATGCGGACCACCCAGCTGATCTTCGCGGGCCCGGAACAGGCCATCTTCGGCGTCGCCATGACCCAGATGGGTAAGTCCTACGGCCTGCCGGTCTACATCAATGTCGGCCTGACCGACTCGAAGCGGCCGGATGCGCAGGCCGGACTCGAAGCCGGCGTCACCCTCGCCCTCGGCGCGGCGGCCGGTGCCGACATCTTTGGCCACCTGGGAATCTGCGGCGTCGACCAGGCCACCTCACTCGACATGCTGGTGTTGCAGCACGAGGTCATCTCCTATGTCGAAAGCGTCCTGCGCGACACCGCCTTCAGTGACGAGGAACTCGGGCTGGACCTGCTTGATGAACTCGGTCCGGGCGGCACCTTCATCGATCAGGAGCATACGGTGCGGCACCTGCGCCGGCAATTGTGGTTTCCGACCCTGCTCGACCGCGAGTTCTACCAGGCCTGGAAAGACGCCGGCGCCGCCTCGGCCGAGGACCGTTGCCGCCAGCGCAAAGAAGACATCCTGGCCAACCACCACCCCGAACCGCTGCCGGACGAGGTCGAGAAAGGCATCGCCGAGGTCGTGGCCGCGGCGCACCGACACTTGCGGGCCTAGGAGGTCGCATGGCCTTGAAAAGAACGCCTCGGATCGGCTTCGCGGAGCCTTGCAAGAGGCCTAAGGCGTGCCATAGTACGGCCCTTGTGTGTTGGTCGGTTATGGAACCTACAGCGCAGGAGATCGCCATATGTCACTGCATCCGAGTCTGAAGACCGCGGGCGCCACGGGCGAAAAGCGGAATGTCCTGAAGCGTTTTGAGCGGGTGGACATCCTGCGCGCCGACGGACGCTACAAGGACGGCCAGAAGGTCTGGGGCCTGCCCAAGACCAAGTCCGTACCGTAAGCGGTTCCGGCTTCTATTCTCTCGCCGCTCAACGACCGTCGAAGCGCAGCTTTGGCGGTCGTTCTGTTTTTCGGGAGCCCCCCGCCGCCCACGACCGCGTGGGCAGTGGCCGCGGGCCGCGGCCGCTCCATTCTCCGGAGAGCGCCGACCGGCGGGTCGGCTCTGGCCGCGGGCCGCGGCCGCTCCATTCATCCGGGAACGCCGACCGGCGGGTCGGCTGCCCCTCAGCCCTACTCTTCGATGACCATGCCACGGCTGCTCAGGAAACCGCCGAACTCGCGGTCCACGAAGCAGATGTGCTTCGTCAGCCAATTCATAAGCAAGGTATTGATCGAGTCCGCCAGCGCCTTGGTTACCCCCTCCTCTTCGAGATCGTCGTGGAAGGTGCGCAGCAACTGCCGGAAATGCTCGTGCTGGATCTTCTGTTCGGCCAGCCCCGGATAGGCAGTAGCGGCCATGTGCTTCTCTTCGGTCGAGAAGTGCAGGTGCGTGTAGTCGACCAGAAAGTCAAGCGTCGCCATGACCTCCGTCTCGCCCTGCCGCTTGGCAATGGCGATCGACAGGTCATTGAGATGCCGGATCAGGGCCTTGTGCTGCTCGTCGACCAAGGGCACCCCGACGGCCAGGGCACGGGTCCACTCCAGGTTTGCCATCTTCTGCGCTCCTGCGTTAGATCACTAGAAGAACTCGCGCCACAAGCCCCACAGGCAAAGGCCCAGCAGGGCGATGGCGGCGATCAACAGCTTGAAGCGTATCCCCTCGGCGCGGTGGCCCACGGCCTGGTTGGACGGTAGAAGCCGGGTGCTGTTGGCGCCAAGCAGAACGGCGAGTTTCTTGGTCTCGCGTCGGCGAGGCCTTTGGGGAGCTGCTTTCACGGTTTTCTCATGCACCTATATCAAGCGGCGTCCCGAATCGCGACGCCGGAAAGTTTTACGCGTGGCAGTCCATTTCCTCACAGGGCCAGCGCCAGGCGCAGGCCGACCGACAGCACCACGGCAGCCAACAACATCCCGGCAATGATCGGCCAGAACAGCCCGATGCCCGCCCGGCTGAGATCTCCGAACCCAAGATCCGCCAGGTGCAGACGCGGACCCTTCGAAGCGCCGACGTCCAGGCGCTGGAACACGGTCAGTTCGACGTGGGCATCGTGCAGGTCCTGTTTCATCCGGCGCAACTGGTCCAGGGAGGGATCGGCGGGCTGTTCGACGTCAATGCTGGCCACGGCCTGCCGGCGGTGCGACAGGGTGCGCATCATCTCCTCGGTCTCGCTGCGCCGCTTCTCGAGGACCTGGATGGCGCGGTCAATATCGACGAGCACTTCGCCGCGGCGGCGGCAGACCTCGACCCAACTCTGGGAGACGGACTCGCGTTTGAGTTCCTGTTCCTCGCGACTCACCAATTCGTTGAGGCTCTGTTCAGCCGGACGCTCGACGGCGGCCGCGGCACGGGGCTCCGTCGGTGAGAAACTCCGCGTCGTCACCAGTCGGCTTGTGAGGGTATTCTTCGCCATGCTCTCTGCCGTGCCGGGTTCACCGGCTTTTTCGCGGGGCGGGTGTGGGGGTTGGCTGCAGTTTTGCCAGCGGCGGAATCCGCAATTTCATCCCCAGTTTCAGGTCCGCCTTGTCGCCCAAGAGGTCACGGTTGGCCTGCCGCAATTGGGGCCAGTGGATCGTGTCGCCATAGTAGCGCCTCGACAGATTGCTGAGGGTATCGCCTGCGGCGACCACGTGGTAGCGGACCGCGCTGGGCGCGGCCGGAACCGCCGGGAGAGTCGGCTTGGACACGGCCGGCGAAACAGCGGGCGGGGGAACAGCCAGCACGGGGGCGACGGAGGAAGTCGGCGCGCGGCCCGGAAGCGGCGTCTCCGACGCCACCGGCGGCGCGAGCGGAGCGGCAGCTGGCGGTGGGCTGGCGGCCGGCGGCACCAGAGTGGAGTCGATGACGGGCTCGTTCGCACGGGCTCGCAGGTCCTCGTTGGCAGCCGTGAGTTCCTGCACGCGGGCCAACAGCGCCAACTCACGCACCGAGGGGCCCGCCGACTCGGGCAGCAGCGGGGCCGTGCCGCCCTGGTTGATGGCCGCATACACCGCCGCCTGCTGCAGGCGCTGGATCAACTTCTGCTCCGCCCTCTGCAGCCAGCTCTTGACCGCCTCGGCGTTGGCATCGTCGGAGCGCATCTCGAGGAAGCGCCGGTAGTGGTACACCGCGGTCAGGGGGTCGTCGAGGGTTTCGTCGTAGATCAGCGCCAGTTGCAGATGAGCCTGGGCGGACTGCGGGCTGAGGCGGAGACAGGTCTCGAAGGCTTTGACCGCCTCGTCGTGCTTCTTCTCTTCGCGCAGCTTCGTACCGCGGATGTAGTAGATATTGCGCTCGTCAACCAACGACTCACGGCTGCAGCCGCACAGGCAGACCAAGGCGGCCAGCGCTGCCAAGCCGACCAGCGTCTTCACGGTAATGCGCCAGGATGAAATCATGGAAGGGGTGGGCTCCGCCTGTCAGAGGGCGCCGACGGCCTGTAACCAGAGATGGGCGATGAACGCATGCCCAGCCTGGGTCGGATGCACGCCATCCGCCGCCCAAAAGGCAGGCTCTCGGCGCGCTGCGGCCGCGGCAAAAAGCCCATCCAAGGGGATGTAGAGGGCGCCAAATTCGCGGGCTAGATCGCGCACGGCGGCGATCTTCGGGTCCAGGTCCTCGCGCCAGCCCTTACGATCCTCTGGATGCGGCAGCACAAAGGGCTCCAGCAGGATCAGCCGGGCCCCGGATTGAGAGCGGGTGCGCAGCAGGATGTCACGGTAACCGGCGGCATAGTCCGCCGTCGAGGTCGGGTCATTGCGGTCGTAATGCCGCCAGGTGTCGTTGATCCCAATCATGATGGAGATCCAGTCGGGCTTCAGGTCCAGACAGTCCGGCTGCCAGCGCGCCTGCAAGTCCCGTACCCGGTTGCCGCTGATGCCGCGGTTGAGGAAGCGCACCTGGAGCTCGGGGTGCAACATGCCAAACCAGGCCGCTACCAGGTTGCTGTAGCCGCCCCCGAGGAGCGCGTTATTGTCGCGCGACCGCCCCGCGTCGGTGATGCTGTCGCCCTGGAAAAGGACCGTCTGTCCGGCTGTGATCAACGGACTGCCCATACGTCTCTCCTTCGCCGTCTCCTGCCACCCAAGACACCGGTGCCGCGTCGGCCCGCTGGATACCGCCGGAAGACACCCCCGCGTGAATCGTTCAATATAGTGCGCCCAGCGGCGAGACAGGGGGGCGGCAGCGGCGCGGGCACGTCATTTTTCGACCTGTGCAATAAGGATGGGCCGTGGTATTCAGCCCCAAGGGGGCGTTTCGGGCGCCCAGGGCAACGCCCTGGGTACCCGTCCACAGC
>CAIZKT010000852.1:0-7370 GCA_903933565.1 uncultured Victivallales bacterium
CTAGACCCTCTGCGGTTCTCAGACAAGCGACCCCCTACGGAACTGACCTGCGCCCCAGGCTCCCTCTGCTGCGGCGCGAGGGTCAAAGTGGCAGTACAGTAAAGGGCTCTTGGTGGGCTCTGCCGACGGCGCGCCGACGGCGTCTCCGCCGTGATGCGGAGACGGGCAGCGTTGCCGTGGCGGCAAAGCTCCGTGGAAAACAGGGCGCTATGCTGATCACCTTCAACTGTCCCCAGTGCGACCGCGAACTGGAAGTCGACGCTACCGAAGGCGGTGCGCGGGTCGACTGCCCAGCCTGCTCGTCAGAGGTCCGCGCGCCGATTCCTCGGGTTGGCCCGGGGACGACCCTCGGTCATTTTGCCATCGAGCGCAAGATTGGCAGCGGCGGGATGGGGGAGGTATTCCTGGCCCGGCAGCTGAGCATGGACCGCCTGGTGGCCCTCAAAGTGCTCCCCCAGGCGTTGACCCGCAAGCCCGGCGTGGTCGAACGTTTCCGCCACGAAGTCCGCATGTCAGCCCGCCTCGAACACCCGCACGTGGTCACGGCTTTCGAAGCCGGCGAGGATTTCGGCTATCACTATCTGGCGATGTCCTTTGTCGACGGCGATGACCTGCGCGAACGGCTTCGGCGCGACGGCGTCATCCCCGAGAAGGAGAGTCTGACCTACGTGCGGCACGTCGCCGATGCGCTCTCCTACGCCTGGAACAGCTACCGCATGCTGCACCGGGACGTGAAGCCGAGCAACATCATGGTGGACCACAACGGCAAAGCCCGGCTGATGGACCTTGGCATCTCCAAGAGCCTGGCCGAGGGGGAGGACGCCGAATTGACGGTGTCCGGGACGCTGGTGGGTACGCCACACTACATGAGCCCCGAACAGGCGTCCGCCGGCGCTGACGTTGACTGCCGCGCCGACATCTACTCTCTGGGCGCCTCTCTGTATCATATTCTGACTGGCACGACGCCGTTTTCGGGCAAGACAACCACCGAAGTGCTGCGCCAGATCGGGCTGGCGCCCGTGAAGCCTGTACGTGAGTTGAATCCCGCCGTTTCCGAGCCCTGCGCCAAGCTGGTGGCAAAGATGATGGCGGCCAACCGCGAGCAGCGCCATCCCGCTTGGGAGTCCGTCATCACCGACATCGACCGGGTGCTGGCGGGTCGCGAGCCGCTTCTGGCGCTAGGCGACAGCCTGGCTGAGGCGAGTGTCGGGCGCCCGCTCACGCCCTCGGCTTCGCGGGCCGTCGCCGCGGCGGCGGCGGCGGGCCGGCTGCCGCCCATCGCTGCTGGGCCGTCAGCGTCGGCCGAGTCGACCGATTCGCGCACTCCACCGCGCATCGACATGCGCCAGCGGCGGGTGCGTTGGCGGGTACGGCATGCCCTCTGGCGGCTCGGTCTCGTCGCCGGGCTCGTCCTTCTGGCCGCGGCGGCTTTCGCCGTCCTGCGTCGCGCCGCGTCGGCTCAGAGCCGCCGTGATGGTGTCGCCGCCCGCTCTGGCATCCGCCCCCCCAAAGCCGCGCCGCCGCTGGCCCAGAGCTCCCCACCGGCGCCCACCCCGGCGCCCACCCCGGCGCCGCTGCCCGCGGTTTCGGACCCGCCCCCCGCGGCACCCGCCCCAGACGCGCTTCCCGAATCCGCCAGTGTTACCACCCCCGAGGCCACGGCCCGTCCCCCGGCGGTCCTGGACGAGGCTGGTGAACGGCACCTCGCGGTGATCATGAAACGAGCCACGGACGACATGCTTTCCGGGCGACCCGACCTCGCGGCCGAGACCCTGCAGCGCGCGGCGCGGGAAGCCCTCCTCGCGCCCGCCTCCTCCGAGTTGTACCGGGCCGCGGCTGTGGCCGCAGAGGGCCAGCGTGAGCGTACCCTACTGGTCCAATCCCTCACGGAAGACGCGGGGCTGGGAATCACGCTGAAGACGCGGGCGGAAACACTCCGCCTGAAGGTGCTCAGGGTGGAGGGTGACGTAGTTGTCGCCCTCAGGCTACACCCCACCGGTGATACGCCTATGGGACCGTTGCGGATCAACCTCGGAGAGTTGAGCAGCGCGGAAGTGCTCGAACGGTTGCAGCGCTTCGCGGGCAAGCCGGTGGGCGATTTTGTCCTCGCTCTGGCCTTGCTTCGGGCGGGGCAGGCCACGCCGGCGCTTGTGCCGATCTCGCGCTTGCCGTCGCTGCTTCAGGCGTCTCTGCGCGCCCGGGCTTTGGAGGGGCCCCCCGCGCCGCCGCCCCCCGTGGCGGTCGGCCGTCGGTCGGGACCAGGACCGTGAGTCGGTCTTGACGCCTCGTCCGAGATGCCTCGCGTCGCTGGTCAGGGGCGCGCAACGGGGCTAAGTTACCAAGCCTACTCCACGGCTGGGTTGCCGGGACACTCCGGTGACGTGCCGATGACAGGATGGAGGGCGTGGTCAGGAGAGTGTGCGGATGAGCGAGCAGACGATGGCCAAGGCCTACACTCCGGCCGAGGTCGAGAAAGCCTGGTACGCGGAGTGGGAAGCGCGCGGCTACTTTCGCGCCGACGCCGGCTCGGAGAAGGCGCCGTTCACGATCGTCATTCCACCCCCGAACGTAACCGGGGTGCTGACCCTTGGCCACGTCCTGAATAACACCCTGCAGGACATCCTCATCCGCTGGGAAAAGATGCGCGGACGCGAGGTCTGCTGGGTGCCGGGGACGGACCACGCCGGCATCGCCACCCAGGCCAAGGTCGAGAAGTTCCTCAAGGACAGCGAAAACCTCGGCCGCAACGACTTGGGCCGTGACAAGTTCCTGGAGCGGGTCTGGCAGTGGAAGGAGATGTACGGCGGTAAGATCATCCAGCAACTGCGCACCATCGGCACCGCCTGCGACTGGGAACGCGAACGTTTCACCCTGGACCCCGGCCTCTCCAAGGCGGTGGAAGAGGTCTTCATTCGCCTCTACGAGAAGGGGCTGATCTACAAGGGCCACCGCATCATCAACTGGTGTCCGAAGAGCCGCACGGCGCTCTCGGACGAGGAAGTGATCTACAAGGAGCACCAGGGCAAGCTCTGGCACTTCAAGTACCCCTTTAAAGACGGCAGCGGCTTCGTGACCGTGGCCACCACCCGGCCTGAGACCATGCTGGGCGATACCGCGGTGGCCGTGCATCCCGACGATCCGCGCTACCGCGACCGCATCGGGCAAACGGTGGTGCTGCCGATCGTCAACCGCGAGATCCCGCTCCTGGGTGATACCTTCGTGGACCCGAAGTTCGGCACCGGCGCGGTCAAGGTCACGCCCGCGCATGACCCCAACGATTACGACTGTGCCAAGCGCCATAACCTGCCCATGCTGAATGTGATGAACGACGACGGCACGATGAACGCGCAGGCCGGTGCGGAGTTCAACGGGATGGACCGTTACGCCTGCCGCCGGGCGGTGGTAGCGCGCCTGGAGGAGCTGGGCCTGGTCGCGGCTATCGAGGCTTACGTGCATCCGGTGGGCTACAGCGAGCGCGGCGATGTGCCGGTGGAGCCGCGGCTCTCGGAGCAGTGGTTCGTGCGTATGCAGCCTCTGGCGGAGCCGGCCATCGCCGCGGTGCGTGACGGCCGCATCCACTTCCACCCACCGCGCTGGGTGAAGACGTACATGCACTGGATGGAGAACATCAAGGATTGGTGCATCAGTCGGCAACTCTGGTGGGGGCATCGCATCCCGGCCTACTATTGCCAGGGCTGCGGCGAGACCGTGGTCGCGCGGGCCCTGCCGACAGGTTGCCCAAAGTGCTCCGGCACGAGCTTCCGCCAGGACGAGGATGTGCTTGACACCTGGTTCAGTTCCTGGCTGTGGCCGTTCAGTGTCTTCGGTTGGCCCGAGCAGACTCCGGATCTCAAGCGCTTCTACCCGACCGATTCGCTGGTCACCGGCCCGGACATCATCTTCTTCTGGGTCGCTCGCATGATCATGGCCGGCCTGGAGTTCATGGACGAGGTGCCGTTCAAAGACGTCTACTTCACCAGCATTATCCGCGATGACAGCGGCCGCAAGATGTCCAAGAGCCTGAACAACTCGCCGGACCCGCTCGACGTGGTGAGCGCCTACGGTGCCGACGCCCTGCGCTTCACCATCATCTATATCGCGCCGGTGGGACAGGACATCCGCTACAACAACGAGAAGTGCGAGATCGGTCGCAATTTCGCCAACAAGCTCTGGAACGCGGCGCGCTTCCGCCTGCGCCAGGGCCCCCTCAGCCCCGACTGGGAGTCGTTGCGCGGGCTCACTGCCGCCGACCTGCGGCCGGATGACCGCTGGATTCTGGCACGGCTCAACGCGACCGTACGCGCTACCACGCATGGCCTGGAGAAGTTCCGCTTCAACGAGATGACTCGAGTGCTTTACGAGTTCATGTGGAATGACTTCTGCGACTGGTATCTGGAATCGGCCAAGGCCGTGTTCAACAGCCCTGACGAGGCCTTACGGCTGCGGACGCTACGGGTCTTCGACCACGTTCTGAGCGCCTTCCTGAGGCTATTGCATCCGGTCATGCCGTTTGTGACCGACGAGTTGTATCACCAGATGGGCTATCTGCCGACGGCGGATTCCATCATGCAGGCCGCCTGGCCGAAGCCGTTTGACGCGCGGGTGGCCCGGCGCCTGGGGGCTACCGAGGAGACGGTGCGCCGGGTGACGTCCCGCTGCGAACTGATCCGCAGCGTGCGCAACGTCCGCGCCCAGTACCTGATTCCCGACAGTCGGAAGATCGATGTGGTCATCGCTCCGGTCGACACGGCGACGGCGGACTTCCTGCGTGAGGACACCGTGTCGCTGCAAAGTCTGCTCTATGCCTCGGCGGTCGAGATCTGCTCAGGGTACCAGCCGACAGGCCCCTGCGGGGTCGCGGTGAGCGACCTCGGTACGGCCTACGTTCCCCTGGCTGGGATGATCGACCTCGACGCCGAACGCGCCCGCCTGCGCAAGCAGCAGGACGAGGCAAGCGCCTTTATCGCCGGGGTCCAGAAGAAGCTGGCTAACGAGAATTTCGTCAACCGGGCGCCGCCCGAGGTCGTGGCTCGTGAACGGGAGAGGCTCGCAGAACTCGAGGAACGGCTGGGCCGCGTCAGGGAACAGCTCGCCTCGTTAAGCTGAGCCGCGGCCGGACGGGGAACGCGCCCGCGGCCCGCGTGTCAACCAAGACGAACCCTGGTGGTCCGCGGCGCTGCCGCCGACTGCCGCCACCGAAAGGACTACACGATGGAAGACCAGATTCGCAAGGTTCTCGAGGAACTGCGTGGCGCCTTGCAGGCAGACGGCGGCGACCTGGAGGTCGTGGCCATCGACGGAACTAAGGTGACCCTCAGACTCAAGGGCGCCTGCGGCTGCTGCCCGCATGCCCAGATGACCTTGAAGAACGGCATCGAGCGCATTCTCCGTGAGCAGGTGAGCAAGGATATCGTGGTCGAGCGCGCCGCCTAGCCTGAGCGAGACCCCATGAAGCATACTATTTCGGTGCTGGTGCAGAACCGCTTCGGCGTCCTGGCCCGGATTGCCGGCCTCTTCAGCGGGCGCGGATTCAACATCGATAGCCTCAACGTCAGCCCGACCCAGGATGAGTCGCTGTCGCGCATGACCATCGTCACCCATGGGGAGGACGCGGTTCTGGAGCAGGTTGAGAAGCAGCTCACCAAGTTGATCGAGGTGGTGAAGGTCACCGACCTCACGGGCAGTGGCTTCGTGTCGCGCGAACTGATGCTGATCAAGGTTCGCACCGACGGCAGCACGCGCAACGACGTCATCCAGTTCGCCAATATCTTCAAGGCGAATGTGGTGAACGTCGAGCACGCCTCGCTGGTTATCGAGGTCACCGGTCCAACCGCTAAGCTAGACGCCTTCGTGGAGCTGATGGGCGAGTTCGGTATCGTCGAACTAGCCCGCACCGGGCGGGTGGCGTTGGTGCGTTCCTCAGCGACCACCGAGACCCTCGCGCCGACCCAAGGCTGAGTCGGCGCGCCTTGCCCGGCCAGGCCAGGCGGGCGAGGTGACCGTAGCGCGCCCCTCTGGAGCCCCGGCCGGGAAAGCCCCCGGCCGGGATCTCGCCCTCAGGCGAACTCAGAGAGCAGTACCGGCCTGCCTTCGGCCGCCGAGCGGTCGGCCGCATAGATCACCCGGTGCGTTTCAAAGGCGGTATCGAAGTCGGTCAACGGCATGATCGTGTCATTGCGGATGGCGTCCACAAAAGCCTGGAACTGCGGCTTGTAGGGATGATCGGTCACCTCGCCGGAGTCCAGCATGGCGGTCTGCAAGGTGCTCCACTTCTCCTTGAGCGTCCCGGCAATCTTCTCGGAGTAGATCTTGTTGTCGAGCAGGCTGCCTGCACTGCCAAGCAAGTGGACGTGGAAGTAGTAGGGCTGCAGGCAGTCGATCGAAGCGGCCACCTTGCCGATCTTGCCGTCGGCGAACTTCAGGATGGTAACGCTGCAGGGATTGTATTCATACCCGGCAAAATGCGCACTGCTGCTCTTGCTGCCGTAGCTGGTCACCTCTACCACCGGCGCATCCATGGCCAGCAACAGCGCGTCGAGGGCATGACAACCGGCGCTCAGCAGGGCGCTGCCACCGCAGTCCTTCTTGACGTTCCAGGCGATCTGGCCATACCAGGGGCCGATGCCGTGGTAGTAGTCGATTTCGCCATAGTGCAACTCCCCGAGCAGGCCTTGGTCGATCAGGCTCTTCATCATGATGAACTGCTTGCTGAAACGACACTCGAAGCCGACGCAGGCCTTCACCTTCGCCTTGTGGATGGCGCGGCGCATCGCCTTAGCATCATCGTAGTTCAGAGCCATCGGCTTCTCGATGAACACATGCTTGCCGGCCTTGGCCGCCTGGATACACTGCTCGCGGTGGAACTTGTTGGGCGTGCAGATGTTGATAATGTCGATCTGCGGATCCGCCAGCAGCGCCGCGTAGTCGCTGTAGAACGTCAGGGGGATGCCGAAGCGCGCCTGCAACTGCGCCGCGTCCATGGGCCGGCAGTCATGCACGCCAGCCACGCTCACGCCAGGGATGGACTTGTAGGTCTCGATGTGCGCGCCCGCCACCCAACCCAAACCCACCACGCCAACCTTGAGTTCCTGCATCGCTGATCCTCCTTGCTGACCGCGCCATCCAGCTCGCGCTCATGACGCCCCAATCGCCCTACCTCTGCCGGAGCGCGCCTGCGGCCCGGCTCGACACGCCGCTACCATACGCGGCGCCCATGCCCCCCGCAAGGCGCTCCGCGGCAGCGGGCGCAAGTCAGCTCCGTAGGGGTTTGCTGGTAGGAGAACCGCAGAAGGTTGAATGCCCAATGCCCAATGACGAATGGCAGAATCACCGACACGGCAACCGCGGTTCTCATTCCGGTATGTCTGGCC
>CAIZKT010000853.1:0-8928 GCA_903933565.1 uncultured Victivallales bacterium
AAGCCCCGGCAGAGCCGGTGCGGACCGCCGGCTCCAGAGGGAGGCAGTACCCGCCGACGTGATGGGACCGCGGTATCCCCCGAGACGGTGGGCGGTGGCGTCGTGATTTCCGCAGCCCTGTAGCTGCTGGGGCGCTCCTGTACTTGCGGCGGTGCGGCAGTATAGTACCAAGCCCAACCGCTCTCAGGCGGCGGGCCGGGTAGGCTCTGCGGCGGTCGTACTGCCCCCGCGTCACCTGGAATCGAGCCGTCCCGACCAATCTGGCAGCGACCGTACCGGTGTTAGTCCGGACGGCATCAGGACCCCATGGAACAAAGTAAGATTCGCAACATCGCCATCATCGCCCACGTCGATCACGGCAAGACCACGCTGGTCGACGTGTTCTTCAAGCAGGGCCACATGTTCCGCGACAACCAGCAGGTGGCCGAGCGCCTGATGGACTCCATGGATCTGGAGCGTGAGCGCGGCATCACCATCGCCGCGAAGAATGGTTCGTTCCGTTACGGCGACTACTGGATCAACATCATCGACACCCCTGGACATGCCGATTTCGGCGGCCAGGTCGAGCGCGTTCTGAAGATGGCCGACGGCGCGCTGCTGCTGGTGGATGCCGCGGAAGGGCCCATGCCGCAGACCTACTTTGTGCTGAAGAAAGCGCTGGCGTTGGCCCTGCCCATTGTGGTGGTCATCAACAAGATCGACAAGCCGGCCGCGCGTCCGCACTGGGCCGTGGACGAGGTTTTCGACCTCTTTGTCAAGCTGGGCGCCCCGGACCATATCCTTGACTTCCCCGTGGTCTACGCCTGTGCGCGGGATGGCTACGCGCTGCATGATCCGACGGACACGCCCAAGGACCTTGAGCCTCTGTGTGAGAAGATCGTCTCGCACATTCCGCCGCCAAGCGGCGCGCCCGATGCCCCGTTGCAGATGCTGGTGAGCAGTCTCGATTACTCGCCCTACCTCGGCCGTCTGGGCATCGGCAAGATCACCTCGGGCACGCTGAACATCAACAAGGACATCGTGGTGGTTCTGCGCGACGGTCGCACCATCCCGGCGCGCATCACCAAGCTCTACCGTTTCGAGGTCAACCGGCAGGTTTCCATCGAGGAAGCCGGCACGGGCGAGATCGTGGCCGTGGCGGGTATGGAAGAGGTGACGGTCGGCGTCACCTACACCGACCCCATCAACCCGATCCCCCTGCCACCCTCGCCCATCGATCCGCCGACGATCAGCATGAACTTCATCCCCAACGATTCGCCGTTTTCCGGCCGCGAAGGCACCTTCGTCACCAGCCGCCACCTGATCGAACGGGTGGAGCGCGAATGCATGAGCGACGTGGCGTTGCACGTCGAGCCCCTGACGGACAGCATGGGCTACAAGGTCAGCGGCCGCGGCGAGTTGCACCTGTCGATCCTCATCGAACGCATGCGCCGCGAGGGCTACGAGCTGCAGGTGACCCGCCCGCAGGTCATTTACCGTGAGGAAAATGGCCAGAAGCTCGAGCCGTTTGAGGAGCTGACCGTCGACGTCGCGGAGCAGTATGTGGGCCCGGTCATCGAGAACCTCGGCCAGCGCCGTGGTCTGATGATCGGCATGGAGACGGCCAACGGCATGGCCCGGCTCGTCTACCGCATCCCCACCCGCGGTCTGCTGGGCTTCCGGAGCGAGTTTCTGACCGAGAGCAAAGGCCTCGGCGTCATGAACTACATCTTCAGTGACTACGGCCCCTACGCCGGCGCCATTCGCGGTCGGCAGCGCGGCGTCCTCGTCTCTATGCTGGATGGCAGCACCGTGGCCTATGCCCTGTTCAGCCTGCAGGACCGCGGTCGGCTGTTCTGCAAGCCCGGTCTGCCCGTCTACCGCGGCCAGATCGTCGGCGAGCATTGTCGCGAGAACGATTTACTGGTCAACCCCTGCAAAGCCAAGAAGATGACCAACGTGCGCGCCGCCGGGTCGGACGAGAACGTGATCCTGACGCCGCCTATCGAGATGAGCCTCGAAGAGCAGATTGCCTACATCAACGATGACGAGCTGGTGGAAGTCACGCCGAAAGCCGTGCGCCTGCGCAAGCGGGAGGTGCGGAAGTGGTACGGTCCGAGCAGCGATAAGTGATCGGGGAGACCGGGGTAAGGCTCGCAGCATCGGCGCCCCCTGACCACGCGCTGCCGGTAGCAGTCCGCCTCGGCAGGACCGCTGCGAGCTTCGACTGGAGGGCAAGGCCATGCGAACAGCCCAACTGGGCGACTGTGTGCGGTTGCACTATTTCTGCCGTCGGCAGGATGGGACCCCCGTCGAGTCCACGCTGAAGGGGCCGCCCGCGGAGATAACCCTCGGCGAATGGCTGCTTCTGGAAGCGGTGGAACAGGCCGTCGTCGGCATGGCTCCGGGCGACCGTAAGACCGTCCTCCTGCTGCCCGCCAAGGCCTTTGGACCGTACCGTGACGACCTGGTCTGCGAGGTGCCGCGCGCCAAGCTCTCTGAGCACGTCGAACCCCAGCCCGGGATGCTGGTGCAGGTGACGGCTCCGGGCCAGGGTTGCCCGAGCCAGGGGGTCATCGTCGAACTGGTCGGAGACCATGCCGTGGTGATTGACGGCAATGACCCGCTGGCCGGCGAGACCCTGGTCTACGAGCTGCACTGTGTTGACTTCGTCGACTGACAGTGGCCTGCCGCGGCTCGCCTCGTCTCCATTCCGGCGCCTGCTCCACGGTACTGCCGTCATCCTTGCCCAGCGCCGACAACCGAGTGTTGTTGCCGTCCCGGAACGGGCTCGCAGCAACGCATCGGCGTGGCTGGTTTCGCGTCCACCATCGGGCTATGCTAGGGGCGGAGATCGCGAGTTTCAGCACGGACAGGTCTTCTCTATGGCAGTCTTTATTCCGAGCTTGGCGCCTTCCGCAGGCAGCGCGGCGACGCTGATGTTTGTGGTGAGCCGGTCCGGCGACCTGCTGGTGGTGTCCGGGGAGCCGCCCCGGTTGCTGCGGCCGTGTCCGCTAGCGCCCGCGTCCGGCAGTGCCGCCCCGTCGGGCGTCTTCATGGGGCACCTGGGCGACGCGGCCTGCTTTGCCCAGTGGGGGCCGGATGCCGCCCCGGTCGGCACGGAGTACCGCAACCTGCGCGAGATGCTGACCCAACTCGAGGAGCCTCTTGGTCCCCTGGCTGGTCGGGCTCGGCAGCTTCTCGAATGGGAGCGCGATCACCGGTACTGCGGTCGCTGCGGCACCCCCATGCAGGACAAGGGCGACGAGCGAGCCAAGGTCTGCCCAGCCTGCGCGCACCTCTGCTTCCCCCGCATCAACCCGGCCATCATCGTCGGCATCAGGCGTGGGGACGCGATCCTGCTCTGCCGTAACCGGCGTTTTCCGGGCAGCATGCATAGCATCGTAGCCGGCTTCGTGGATGTGGCCGAGACCCTGGAGCAGACCGTCGAGCGCGAGGTGGCCGAGGAGGTCGGCCTGCGGGTGCGTGACATACGCTACTTCGGCAGTCAGTCCTGGCCTTTCCCCACGGGGCTGATGCTGGGCTTCACCGCCACGGCCGAGCCGGGTGACATCCGGGTAGATGGAGACGAGATCGTCGAAGCCGATTGGTATACCGCCGCCAACCTCCCCACCATTCCACGCCCCGGCAGCATCTCCCGACGGATCATCGAAAGCGTGCTGGGACTGGAGTGAGGAGTACTGGGGACGGGTAGGGTTCTGTCCAGTCCGTCCAGTGGGTCCGGTTCGTCCAGTCCCTGCCTAACGGAGGGTCCCATGTACCCAAGGCTGCTCTCTGCTGGCCGCGCTGCCCTGTACCTCGTCTCTGTCGCCGGGTTGGCCGGTGTACTGACGGCCGCCACCGAGCCGCCCTTGCCCGTCGGCGCCGGGCCGGTGTGGGATAGCGCCAAGGCCTGGCAGGTCTCGTCGGAGAGCCGTGGCCGCATCTGCCTGAATGGGCTCTGGCGCTTCCGTTCGGCGGCTTTTCCGGGGCCAGCGCCGGCCTTCCGTGATGCTTTCGATACGCCCGGTCTTGACGGTTGGGTTCTGGGCGAGCCGGGCCGGGGCTCATGCCGACTGGACGCCGATACGGAGGTCAAGCAGACGGGCACCGGCGCTCTACGGCTGAGCGTGGATATCCCGCCTCAGACCAATTTCTACCACCTGGCCCGTTCGGTCATGCTGCAAGCGGATACGGCCTACACTCTTACGGTCGCGATCCGCACCGAACTCACGTCTGGCTATGTCGCTCTCGAAGTGCAGGACCAGCGCAATCGCTTCGACGGCCCTACTCCTGAGATCTTTCTGGCCCAGGCGAGCGACCGGACTGCCGGCAAGACCCCCTGGCGGCGCCTTTCTCTGGTCTTCCGGACTCGCCCCGGCGGCAGCGCGCACCGGCTCATGGTGCGCTATTACGGCGGCGACGAGGCCTGGAAGGGCACCGTGTGGCTTGATGACCTCACCATCACCGAACGCAGCACGGGTATCCCGGCCGCTGCCCTGCCGCCGCCGGACGACGCCTGGGGTTTCTGCAAGGTCCCCGGTAATCCCAAGTCGAGCGAGATGGTGACCTACTGGCACAGCGCAGACCCAGCCAAGGGCAAGTCTGGCGCCATGGAGTACGCTTGGTACGAACGCGAGGCGCAGATTCCCGCCGCCTGGGGTGGCCGCCGCATCGTGGTCAACCTCGAACGGGTCTCGACGCGGCTGCGGCTGTACTGCAATGGCGAGCCGGCGGGCGAGGTGGGCTGGTTCGGCGGGGAGGTCGACGTTACGGGCTGGGCCAAGCCCGGCAGCACGGTCCGCCTGACGGCCCTGGTGCGCGGCCTGGCGGCCGACGATGTCTCCGACCTGGTCTCTGAACGCGGCCTGCAAAGCTGGCAGCGCCAGGCGGGATCCTGCGCCCTGGGTGGCGATATCTGGCTGGATTCCGGGCCCGCGCTCGGACCGCGCCTGGGGCGCTTTCTGATTCACACCCGTGTTTCCGATCTGAGCATCGCGGTCACGGCGCCCCTGCTCGAGCTGCCGCCCACGGGGGTGCCGGCAGGCCTGACCCTGGTTTGCGAAGTCCGCGACAGCGGGCGTGTGGTCAAGGAGTTTGCCGCGCCAGTCGCTGCTGATAACCGCCCGGCCTTCGCGCGGGCCTCTTGGCCGGAGGCGGAGTGCTGGGACATCGGTAAACCTCGCCTCTACACTCTGACCGTCAGCCTGAAACGTGGCCAGGATACCCTCGATCAGGCCCTGCCCGAGACCTTCGGCTTCCGTGAGTTCGAGATCCGCGGGCGCTTCTTCTACCTCAACGGCAGCCGCGTCAACCTGCGACCCTGCTCGTACAACGTGGCGCGCCTCTACACCCTCTCGCCGGACTGTCTTGAGCGCTGGTTCGACCGCATTGTCGCCGAAGGCCGCAACCTGGTCTACACCGAGAGCGTCGACAGCCCCAACCGCAACGAGGCCCTGCAACCGGTATTGCAGGCGGCCGACGCGCACGGGGTGCTGATGGCGATTACGCCGTTGCAGATCAACCCCTTCTGGGAGCGCCTCGACGATCCCGCCGTGCGCAACGCATTCGCGCAGCACCTGCGCCAACGCGCCGAACGGGTCTGGAACCACCCCTCGCTGGTGCTCTACCGCCTGAACATGAACTTCTGCGGCTACGCCCAGGATCAGAATCCGCTCTTGCTCAGTGGTGAGGTCAGGCCCCCGGCGGACTCCGTCCTCGGCCGTAAGTTCGCCGCTGCGGCGCTGTCCTCGCAGCTCCTGGCGGAGATTGACCCCACCCGGCGCAGCTACCACCACGCCAGCGGCAATGCCGGCGACATCTACACCCTCAATAACTACCTCTGCTGGCCGGAACCGCAGGACCTGCGCGAGTGGCTCAGCGTCTGGGCCGAACGCGGCGTGAAGCCCTTGATGATGGTCGAGTTCGACCTGCCTTATCCCGGCTCGTTCAGCCTGCTTGACCCGAGCTCGTGGTGGTCCACTGAACCGCTGATGACCGAGTACGGCGCCATCCTTCTGGGGGAACGCAGTTATGCTCTGGAAGAGGACGACTACCGTGACTTCACCGAGCTGGCTTGGAACCGCGGCGCGCAGAAGTGGGAGTCGGCCTATGGCTACTACTGCTCGGCCGTGCCGGCCATCGTCGACGAGTGCTCGGCGGCCTACTATGCGACCGTGTTGCCGGCCTGGCGGACCTGGGGCCTTTCCGGCGGCATCAACCCCTGGGAATATGCCACCGCCCGGCTGAAGCAGCGCGCCGCCGCGCCGAGCAACGTCGGTGGCATGCGGGTGCGGCCGCCCGACGTGCCGCTGCCCACCGACTGGGAGACGCTCCAGCGCCCTGGCTTCGCGCCGGACCGCTATGTCTACGACGTGCGCGGCAACGGCCACATCCAGACCTACGACATCCCCGGCCTGCCGACGGAAGCCGAGTACCTCGAACCCACCCTCTGGGGCAAGGCCATGCCTGAGCTTCTCAGGCCGCTCTACGCCTACATCGCCGGACCGGGGGATGACTGGCCCGAACAGGATCACGCCTACTACGCCGACGAGACCCTGCGCAAGAGCCTGGTCCTGCTCAACGACCGGCGCGCCGCGGCGACCTATACGGTGCGCTGGCGGGTCGTGCTTGGAGATCGGCTGCTCAGCGAGCGGAGCGAGACCGCCCAGGTCGTGGAGGCCGCAGGTCAGGGCCGTCTCGTGCTGCAAGCGGACCTGCCGGAGTTGCAGGGTGCCGCCGACGGCGAAATCCAGGCGGAGGTCAGCGTCGCTGGCGAGGCCATCCCAGTGGCTCCTTTCGCCTTCCAGGTGCATCCCCGACCGGCCCGGCCGGCGCTGCCTGACGGGTGGGTACTGTATGATCCCAAGGGCCGCACCTCGGCCGCTCTGGCTCGCCTCGGCCTGAAGCTGCCTGCGCTTGGCGGTGAGGTCCTGCCGGCAAGCGCTAAGGTGCTGCTGCTGGGGAGCGAGGCGCTGAGCCAGGAGGCGTGGCCGAAAGGCTTCCGTGACCTGCCGACCCGCGTCGCGGGCGGCCTGCAAGTGCTGCTGTTTGAGCAGACGCCGGAGGCGCTCGAGAAGCACTTCGGCCTGCGCGCTTTCAGCCGCGGCTCCCGCCAGGTCTGGGTGCGTGACCGCAGCCACGCCTTCCTTGCCGGTCTGAGCAACCGCGACCTGGCGGACTGGCGCGGCAAGACCAGCCTCGGCCCGCTGGACCCGGCTCCGGCCAGCCTGGACGAGTCGCAGCGCTGGAAGCGCGTCTGGCGCTGTTCGCAGCGCGGCACGGTCGCCTCAACCATCGTCGAGAAACCCCACTGCGGCGCTTTTCGGCCGCTGCTCGATGGCGGCTTCGACCTGCGCTACATGATGCTCTGGGAGGTCCCCGAAGGGCAAGGTCGGCTGGTGTTCTGTCAGATGGACGTCAGCGACCGCCTCGGCCAGGAACCGGCCGCCGACCGCCTGGTCGGCAACCTCCTCGCTGAACTGGCCGTCTGGACGCCACCGCCGGTCTCCGCACTCTGCCTGGCAGGAGCCCCGGACACCATCGCCGACCTGCAGGCGCTTGTGCCCGGTGCGCCCGCCAACCCGGCGTTGCTGGCGCCGACGCCGGGCGGCGTTGTCCTGGCCGGTCGCGGCTGCGCCGCCTGGCTGACGCAACAGGCCCCGGCGCTCAGAGCCCTGCTCGCCGCCGGGGGCCAGGTGCTCGCGGCGGGATGCACTGCCGAGGACGCACAGGCGCTCGAAGAAGCCTGCGGTGTACGCCTGGCCCTGCAGGAGCAGACCCGCGGCGGCACGCTGCTCCCCGACGCCTTGCCGACCGCGCTTCGTGGCATCGGCCCGGCCGAGACCCACTGGCGTGAACGGCGCCGCGTCCTCACCGTTTCCCAGGTTCCGCTTGGCGGCTGGCGCAGCCCCGCGGGCATCCTGGCCTGCCTCCCAGCGGGCAAGGGCACCCTCATCTGGCTCGCCGCGCTGCCGGCTGACTTCGACCCCGCCCGGCGGCCCGACCTCGTCTTCACCAAGGTCAACACCGCCCGGTTGCTGACCCTGATCCTGACCAACGGCGGCGTCCGTACGCCCTCGGCAGGCTGGTCTGCGGGACTGGCCTCGGCGCAACCTGCCGCCGACAGCCTGCCGACGCTCTACCTCGACCGCCGCGTGCCGCGCGATGACCCCTATGCCTACATGCGCTGGTAGACTGGAAATGGCCATTTTTCTCGACCTGTGCAATAACGATGGGCCAAGGTATTCAGCCCCAAAGGGGCGCCCTCTACCAGCCCAGGGCAAGGCCCAATGAATCAGGGACATACACCAGTGTGTCGTCCGGCAAATCCGTCTCAGCTTCGGCAATGCTAGCGAAGCCGTCGGCGACTGAGTAGACTAACGCCATGAGCAAGGCCGAAATACTCGCGAAACTGCCGAAACTGGCGCCTCCAGAATGCGTGGATCTGGCGCTCTTTGGGGGTGAGGGCGGGGGCGGACGCAGCCCCAGATGGATCCCGCAAAGCTGCGTCAAGCCGCAGGCAGTCCAAAGAGTCCCGCTGGCGCTGGGACTCGTTATCATACCGCGCCGGCCGCGAGGCCAAGCTTTGGACTGTCGGTGGCTCGACACCGCTTTCCGTCCGTGTGTCGGCCTGCCGATCCAGCACCCGTAGCTTCTCCAGAACATCACGAAGTCGGCCGAGCCGGGCACGTCGGCGTGCGCACTCCGCAACGCCTCGGCGTACCCGTCACCCAAGGCCTCGCGCATGCGTTTGTTACCAATAATCGGCGGATTGCCCACCACGAAATCCGCTGCGGGCCAGACGGCGGGTCGCGGGTTGAGGTGCGGCCATCCCAGCGGCCGACCGGCTGGCCGGTGGCGTCGAGAAGGGGCTCCGTGCTGTCCCAGGTCAGCACCGCGTCACGGCACTCGAGGTTGCGGAAGTTGCGGATGACGGGTTCGGGGGGG
>CAIZKT010000854.1:0-3204 GCA_903933565.1 uncultured Victivallales bacterium
CGCGCCGTTCCCGTGCAGGTCTGCCTGCTCCCCGGCGCCCCGGAGCTGTGACAGGAGCCGCCGGACCCGCGAAACGACCGGCGTTCAACTTGCGAGTCCCCGTGCGTAACTTCCTGAGGTCTGGTTGTTGGGCCGATTGCAGAGTAGGGGTTACGGCGATGACCTTCAGGCAAGAGATGTTCTGCTGGGCTTACTTGGAATGCTTTTGCGTGGGTGCCGAAGCCGCCCGCCGGATCGGGTACAAGCCCAGGTGGGCACGCTGCCAGGCCAGCCGGGTACTGAGGCGGAAGGACGTGCAGGCCTATCTGAAGCACATCCGCGACCTGACCTCGCACCCTCGCTGTCTTGCCTGCGGGCAGCCGCTTATGGAATACACGGGCCACTCGGTGCGTGTCAAGGTCGAGATGACGCGGGTAAGGCCGATCCTTGAGGCATGGCAGCGCGCTATGTGGCGCATGGATGACAACGAATAGTGCCCATCTTTGGCAACGTCTCCAAATCGGCACGCACCTGCTCTTCGCTGGTCGCTTGCCCCAGGCGCTCGTTCGCCGCGCTGTAGATCACCCACACGTCGCCTTCTTGCTCGACCCGTGGGCCGACCGCGTTCAGGTCCTGTTCCCACAGGTAGGGCTGAACCTTGCCCTTCCAGGCCGCGGCGTTCTTCTTGGCGAACTCGGCCAGGTCGCCGATCAGCATTTCCCCCGCGCCGAAGATACGCTCGCCGTACAGGTGGCGGTTGGTGGCGAAGTCCTGCGCGGCCTGGAAGATCAACTTCAGCGCCGGGACCTTCTTCGCGTAGTTCGCGATGGTGCGCAGCAGCACGTCGAACTTGCTGATGTCAGGCCGCGCGTTCGCGTCGGGCTTCTGGCGCATCTCTAAGAAGTCGCCGACCCAGCCGCGGGCGCCGTCGAAGTGCTCAGCCAGGGTGCGCTCCACCGCCGCTTCCTGCTCCGTGGCCGCCGCCTGCGAGGCGGTGCGGTAGCGCGGTTCCTGCGGTCCGTGCTCGGCAATCCCCGCCTTGACAGCATCCACCAGCGCCTGTATCTTCCCATCGAAGCCCGCTAGTGGGACGGTGGCCGACGTGGTCTCAGACGAGGTCGGAGCCTCTCGGTTGGACGCGGGCTTCTCTATTTCTACAGCCTGTACCAAGTACAGCCTGGTTCCATCCTTCGCGTAGGTGTACTCCTTCGCCATGATCTTCACCATCAGAGCCTCGCCATCGAAAGGCATAGGGCACTCAAAGTGGTGAATAGCCCTGATGGTTGGGTCGGACTCGCGGTCTTCACGCTGCTGACTCTTGATTGCCATTGGGAACAGTTTGTCCAGGTTCGCCACAGCTTGTGCATGGGCCTGCGGCGACACGGACCTTGGGACCGAACTCTCGCTGAACATCTTTCCCAGAGCGCCGCCCGACACCGTTGCCGTGATCCCGCTGTCACGGTTCACCAGCGGCTTGTTCAGAAATGCTTCTGCTGCCGCTTTGGCCTGATCTGAACCACGGGCGTAGCGCATCGAGGTCACGAGGTCCTGAGCCTCTGCCAGCGAGTCTCCTTGCGCTGCCCGGTACGCCTCAGCCTGCTGCCCTTGCGTCGCCGTCTGCCCCGCCGCCAGCGCCTCGCCCTGCTTGCGGTAGTACCCGTTGAGCAGGTTCTCATAGAACCCCTCGACCTCGGCCATCCCCGTCTTGCCGGTCATCTGGTTGACGTGGAACAGCCGCACCAGCGCCTGGTAAAGCTTCTCCAGCAGGTTCCGCACGGCCTGTCCCATCTCGGCCTTGCGCACCGCCGCGACCACGCTCTTGCCCTTGGCGCGGGCCTCAACGTAGGCGAGGAACCCATTGGCCAGCGCTTCCTCGGCCTTGCGGCTGGTGTCATCTATCGCGCTCATCTTCGAGCGGCGCAACTGCTGGGCTTCCTGTGGCGTCAGGAATAGCTCCATGGCCGCGTGTACGGCCTCGTGCAGCGTCGTGCCGAGCGTGTGCCCCTGGCCCTCGACGATGGTAGCCCACTGGTCCTGCCAGCGGCCCCACCTCTCGGCGCCCTCGGCGAACAGCCGGTCCACGAACTCGATGTTGTCCGTGCCGATGATCCGCCGCCACAGCGCCCGCGCCCGGACTCGCTCTGCCGCGGTGGCGGACTCCAGCATCTTCGATACCGCGGGCGCCGCCTCGCCCTCCGGCGCGGTGCGGTAGAACGTGCCGCGGCGCCGGAAAGGCATACCTCGTGAAGGTCCACCCCGCAGCAGAACTCTTCCCGATCATGTCGGACGACGAGTTGTTCGCCCTGGCCGCCGACATCAAGGCCAACGGGCTGTTGCAGCCGCTGACCATGCTCGGCGACGTGCTGTTGGACGGGCGGAACCGTATGCGTGCCTGCGCGCTGGCCGGGGTGGCGCCGACGACCAAGCAGTTCACCGGCGACAGCCCGGTGGCATTCGTGATCGCGGCGAACCTGCGCCGACGTGACCTCACCGCGAGCCAGAAGGCGTGCATCGCGGTCGAGATCGAGCCCATGTTCGCCGAAGAGGCGCGCAAGAGGATGCTCTCAGGTAAGGCAAAGGACCCTGTGGCAATCCTGCCACAGGGTAGCACCACGCCGCCGCCCGCGCCTACAAACCCCATCCCCACCCCGCGCCGCCCCAACCCATTCGACGAGCCTACCGTGCCGGCTGCCGGCACCACGACACCGCCGGTTCCACCGAAGGCTACCGAATACACGCGCCAGACCTACGTGTGCAGTTGCGGCGTGGTGTTTCACTCGCCCGTGTGGCATTGCCCCCACTGTGGCGCACATGAAGGGGTAGGCGAAGGAGAGTGCGGGCATTGCCATCAAGCCAAAGAGCACATGGCATACCACGCGACCCTGTTTGCCGATGATGATGACAATGAGCTGTCCCCACCGCCGCCGCCCGCCGCGCCGAAGGCCCGCGACCTGGCGGCCAAGACGGCGGGGACCTCGGGCCGGTATGTGGGCGAGGCGAAGGCGCTGAAGACCGCGAACCCGGACGCCTTCGAGGCGGTGAAGGCCGGTGCCAAAACCCTTTCCAAGGCCACGCGCGAGGTGAAGAAGGCATTGGCTGTCCCCACCATGGAGACGACCGTCCTGCCGTCAGAACTCATTCCAGCGGGATTTCCCTTTCCTTGCCGATCCCGATGGTTATGTCTTCGCCTGCGGGAGACGTGACGTCCAGTGCCGCATGAGTGAA
>CAIZKT010000855.1:0-8083 GCA_903933565.1 uncultured Victivallales bacterium
CAAGTCTCATTCCGGTATGTCCGGCCGCAGCCGGGGGCTGGGCTGAACCCTGAACTCGGAACTCGCCCGCGCTTGCAGGCCGTCGTCCGCAAGCTATAGTTTCCGTCCACGTGGTTTTTCCAGGCCGCTTTGAGTGTCGATGTCCGCAGACGAAGATAGGAGACTTGCCTCTATGCGTAAGTGCCGCCAGGAGGCCGCCGATACGTTCACCGCTGAACGTGCCGAAGAGTTCCGTGAGATGCTGCTCAAAGAGCGCGATTCGCTGGTAAGGCAGATCAAGAGTCTGTCGGCTGCATCGCTGACCTCCAGTCGCCAGGCAGGAGAGGAACTTGCGGATGTAGGGAGTGACGACTTTATCCGCGAGACGGAACTCCATCTGATGAGTGAAGAGGGGCGTCGGTTGACGCTCATCAACGTCGCTATCGAAAACTTGGACGATGGCAATTACGGGACCTGCGTGGATTGCTCCAAGCCCATCTCGGTGGGGCGCCTCAAGGCCAAGCCCTACGCGCGCCTCTGCATCGACTGCAAGATGTTGCGCGAGGCAAACGACGGGGCTGCGCCGGAAGGCGTTGAAGATACCGAACCCGTGGAAGAGTAGGTTCGGGGCCATGCAGGCGCGCTGACGCCAGCACCAGGCGGCGGCGGCGGCGCGGCCTGTGCAGGGCAGGGGGGCCACATCTTGGCGGAGGCGCGGGCTATGAGAACGTCCCCATGTGGCCGGTCGCATTGGCTGCGTTTCTGGCGACTACCGCTTTTGCTCGGTCTCATCGTGTTGGCTTTGGATCAGGCGACCAAACTGCTGATCCTGCGGCACTGGCCACTTGGAGTCCAGCGGCAGATCATACCCGGCCTCTTCTCCCTGGTCCACTGCCGTAACCCCGGCGCTGCCTGGAGCCTGTTTGCCGATTACACCGAAATCCTGGCTGCCCTTTCGGCCGTCGTTCTGGTAGCCCTGGTGGTCTGTTTCGACCGCCTGGTGGAGGATTTTCCTGAGCGTGCCGTGGCTCTTGGCGTCGTCTTCGGGGGCATCGCAGGTAACCTGATCGACCGGGTTGCTTACGGCGAAGTCGTTGATTTTCTGCTCTTCTACTGGCGCGCTTTTCAGTGGCCGGTCTTCAACATCGCCGATAGTGCCATCTCCTGCGGCGTCACCGTCTTCGTCCTGTCGTCGTTCTTCCGCCGACCGCCAGACGAGAGGGGCACACCGGCGGCGGTGGCGGCCTCCGAGAGTCCATCAGCACCGTCCTCCCCATGACCTCCGAGCATCTCGCTGTGCTGGGCCCGACCTGTTCTTGGAAGAGCGCTGTCGCTATCCTGGCGGCAGAACACCTGCACGGGGAGATCCTCAATTGCGACTCCATGCAGGTCTACCGCGGCATGGATATCGGCACCGCTAAGCCCGGCTTGGAGGAACGCTCCCGCGTCCGGCATCACCTGGTCGACTGCCTGGCGATGGAGGCCCCCTGCGACGCTGCCATCTATGCAGCCATGGCCGAACCCATCCTTACGGACCTTGAACGCCGAGGGGCCAGAGCGGTGCTTGTCGGGGGCACTGGGATGTATGCCCGCACCCTCATCTACGGCCTCGAACTCTTGCCCGCGGACCGGACGCTGTCCGCTGACCTGATGCGTATCCTGGCGACCCCGGGTGGTCGCGAAACCCTCATCCGTGAACTCGAGACGCGCTCTGGAGACCTGCCGCTGCCCAGGGAGGTCCTCGAAAACCCACGACGGCTCCTGCGGGCGGTCGAGGTCACCCGACTGACCGGCTTCACCCCCTGGCAATGGCGTCGCCAACCGTCGCCCCCACCACGCCACCCGTTCCGGCAGTACATCCTCATGCCCGACCTGAAAATCCTCCAATAACGCATTGCCATCCGAACCACTGCCATGTTGCGCGCCGGCTGGATTGACGAAGCCAGAGTCCTGCTTGCCCAGGGACTGCTCACGACGCCCACCGCCCGTCAGGCCTTGGGTTACCGCGACATCGCCGCATTCCTGGGCAGTTCGGCGACGTCCCTGACGGACCTTCACCAACGACTGACGCAGCTTACGGTCAAGTACGCCCGCCGCCAACGAACCTGGTTCCGCCACCAGCATCCCGGCGCAGTGGTCGTCGCCATCCACAGAGACACCACGCCAGAAGAGATCGCTAATCTCATCCTTCACCACCACCAAGACTGCCAAAACCTGCCAACTGGACAAAATCACGTTCTTCAACTATCCATCTCGTGAACGTTTCGCATTTGACGTCCACCGCGCGGTATGCCCTTAGGTAAACATAATATATATTATGCGACACGCCGTTGTTCGGCCTCCGTTTGCCAGGACGGACAGGCACGTCGCTCACAACCGGTAGTCCAGCCTATGTCACGCCTTAGCCGCATCGCGGTTCTGCTCTGCATCGGCGGAGTGTACTTCATGTCGTTCTTCCAGCGCGTAGCAGTGCCCGGCACCGTCTTCGACGAGATCCAGTCGGAGTTTCAGCTTTCGGCCAGCGGGGTCGCGGGGTTGGGCACCGTATACCTCTATCTCTATGGTGGACTGCAGCCCCTGGCGGGTATTCTGTCGGACAGTTGGGGGGCCGGCCGCACGATCCTAGTCAGCGGCTTGCTGCTGACTGTGGGTGCCCTTGCCTTTCCCTGCGCTGGGTCGGTCACCTTGCTGTATCTGACGCGGGCGCTCGTGGGCATCGGCGCGGCCATGGTCTACGTCAGCATGACCAAGGAGGTGGATGAGCTGTTCGACGAACGGGATTTCCCGCTGTTTGTGGGCCTCGGGGTCGTGCTGGGGTACTCTGGCGGGCTCTTTGCCACCTATCCCTTGGCGCGCCTGGTTCAAGGCCAGGGCTGGCGGCCGGCGCTGTTCGAGGTAGGCATCGCCTGCTTCCTGTTCTGGAGCGCGGCGGCGTTGCTGTTGCGACGGACGGGGCGGCTTGGCCGACGGACCCACATTGGCTTTGGCGGTTGGGTGAAGGTGGTACTGCGCAACCCCGGCTTTGTGACCCTGACCGCCTCGGGGACGATCAACTTCTCGATCTACTTCCTGCTGCAGGCCACCCTCGGCAAGAAGTTTCTGCAAGATACCTGCGGCGTGCCTTCATCCGAGGCCGCCGCCTTCACCTTCACCATGATGCTCGTCTGCATGACCGGCGTTCTTCTGGGCGGACTTCTGGGCCGACATACCGGCAGGCGCAGGCCCTTCATGCTCTGCGCCTCGCTGCTGACCCTGACCGCCGCCTCGCTGCTGCTTCTGGGCGTGGTGAACTCCCTGCCGCGCGGCTACTTCCTGGCCTGCTACACCCTGCTTGCCATCGCCTCTTCCTTCTCGGTCATCTACACGACCGCGGCCAAGGAACTGAATCCACGGGAAGCTGCGGGGACCTCGATCGGCCTGCTCAATGCTGGCGCCTATCTCGGGGTGGCGCTGCTGACCTCGGCCGTGGGGTTCATCCTGGATGCCTATGCCGACCAAGCCGTCAAGACCGCCACCGCGGTGCTCTACCCGCGCCAGGCTTACCGCGCCGTGTTTGGCCTGTGCGTGGCGCTGGCCGCCGTCTCCTGCGCTTGCGCCTGGAGCTTCCGCGAACGCGCCGCCGATCCCGCGCTCAGAGGATGATCGCTCCCAGCTCGGCCAGAGTGGACCGCAGGCGTTCTACCGGCACCTCACCGACCGGACAGCCCGCCCGCTGCGCCAGTACCGCCGCCACGCCCACCGCTTCGCCCGTCTGATTGCAGTTGACCATCACACGGACGGCTCCGTAGGCGCCGCGATCCGCATCCATGAGCCGCCCGGCCACGAGCAGGTTGAAAGAGCCGCGGGGCACCAGCGACCGGTAGGGAATCTGGTAGAAGGTCGGGTCAACCTCCCGCGGCGCGCGCCAGCGACTGGCGACGCCGGGAGCGCCGGGGGCATGGTAGATTTCGCTGCCGTCCAAGTGGCGAAAAGTCAGCCCGGCGCGGTCGCTGTGATGCACGTCGACCCGGTAGCTGCCATTGGCGATCGCATCCGGGAAACGCACCCCTTCGAGCACCTCCATCTCAGTCAGGGTATGCAGGCACTCGGCATGGCGAGTTTCGCGGATCCCGATGTAGGCGGGAAGCGCAATGAGGGACACGGCCTCGCCCCCGGCGAAGTGATCGTGCAGGATGTCGCGCATGGCCCGCACCTGTCGGCGGCCTTCGATCTCGGCCCGGGTAAGCTGGTCGGCGTCGCTGCAGTCGGCGTGGTGTATCCGGGTGCCGGCGACCATGGTCGCGTCGGGCACTCCGGTCACGCCTACCGACCACAAGAAGCCCTGCTTGAGCGCGCCCGGAAAACGCACATCGTGGACCGCCGCGCCGAGGCTGAAGCCGGGGTTGGCGCGGGCTACGGCCTCGATGCCATGGATCAGGGCGCAGGTGGTTGGCGGCTGCACGTCGCCCAGCCTCCGGCTCGGCAGGCCGGCACGAGCCAGCAGATCGCCATCCCCGGAAGCATCAATGAAGATGGAAGCCCGGATCGCCCGTCGGCCAGTCTTGTCCTCGATAATGGCCGCCGTGATGCGGCCGGCCTCGACCACCGGCTGCACAAAACGCGTATGCAGGAAGGGCCGGAGACGCGGCTGGGCGACGATCATGGCATCCAGCTCGATCGCCAGTTCCGCCGTGTTCAACGTGGCGTACTTGCTGGGGTCGTTCGCTTGCAGCACCGCGGCGCCGCGCCGCGCCAAGCTTTCGATGACCTTACTGGTCAACCCGCCGATGATACCCAGCCGACCCAGCGTATCGAAACGCGAATGCCAGATGCTGACCAGCCCCGCCGTGGCCACGCCCCCGAAGAAGCCATTGTTCTCGA
This sequence comes from uncultured Victivallales bacterium, assembly GCA_903933565.1. GTDB lineage: Bacteria > Verrucomicrobiota > Lentisphaeria > Oligosphaerales > JAFGRS01 > CAILUI01. Next base: position 4,840 of record CAIZKT010000855.1, read on the forward strand.
TCAGCGCCACGCTGGCGCCCAGCTCCGCGGCCCGCAGTGCGGCAAAAACGCCCGTGCAACTGCCGCCCACCACACAGACATCGCACTCGTGGATCACCGGCACCGTGCGGGCCGGCTCGTGGATTTGCGGGTTCATCGCCATCTTGAGCGCTCCCATGAAAGACTGCTGATTACTCGGTCACGCACGATCGCGGCGCCTACGGACGCCCCTCGTCCCGGCGACGCTCTGCCCCCCTACCCTTTGAGCACGACCACGGCTCGGAGGTCAGATGCGGCCGCCCCAGCATCCTGGTTGCGGCAAAGAAGCTTGATGAACGCCGGCCCGCTGGGGACGGCAAACGTCTGCCGCGCCTGGCCCGTTCCGTTCACCCGCAGGTCCCAGGAGACCGCGGCAGTTGTATCGAAGGCCATCCCGTCGGCACTGCCGCGCACCTCCACGCTGAGCCCGGCCGAGGCCACGGGGGCCTGGAACTCGACGGTCAGCGCGGCCGACCGGATGTGCTCCAGGCTGACCGGCGGGCAGCTGGCCAGCTCGGTACAGCCGCCCGGACCCAACTCCGGCAGCGTCAGCACCGGCAGACGGATGCTGAAGGGCCGCTGGAAGGCCAGAATCTGCACGCCAATGTCCTCGACGTTGTCCCGTTCGGCAGTGCAGTAGCGCAAGGTGTGGTAGCAGTAGATCAGCGGCGGCTCGATCAGGGTATGTACCTCCGCCATCGCCGCCGTGTTCGGCGAGCGTTCGCGCGGCGCCACCGGGTTGGCGGCATGCTTGGTGAAGTGTAGGCCGTCCGTACTCCAGGCGTAGCCGATGCTCTCTTGCGACAGAATCCGAGTCGGGTGCAGCTTGGCGGCGCCGTAGAAGACGTGATACAGGCCATCGCGGTAGAGGACCTCCGACTCAGAGTAGCCGCCGTCGTCCCAGGCACCCCACTCCCCCGGACGCAGCACCGGATTGCCGCCGTGCGGGGTCCAAGGCCCCTGCGGCGCGGGCGCCGTGGCCAGTGATAGCGGCCCATAGTCTGGACCCGTCTCACCGATGGGATGTTCGGTGTACAGCCGGTAGCCGCCGTCAACCTTCACCACGCTGCCCACATAGCCAAAGTGCGCCAGCAGCGGATTGTCGGCATGCTTCGCCCACGGCCCCAGCGGCGTGGGCGCCGTGGCCAGGCCGATACCCCACTTGCCGCCGTAGGCCGAGTACCACATGTAGTAGCGGTCCGCGTGTTCTTTATGCACGAAGGCGCAGGCCACGTGGGTGCCCTCCCAGCCGCCCTCCGCTCCCAGGTCAAGGATGGGATTGCCCGCGTAGCGCGTCCACGGCCCCAGTGGGTGTTTCGCCGTGGCCACGCCCAGCCTATAGCCCTGCCGCGGCCAGCGCCGCGGGTCCTGCGGCCGACCGTGGTAGTAGAGGTAGTACGTATCCCCGTCCTTGAAGACGTCACAGGCCTCGATGAGGCACTCGTCCCAGGCCCCAGGGCCACCGCGACCCAGGATGGGATTCGGACCGGGTATCTGGATGAGATGGGTGAATGGCGTGCTCATCGGTTCATGCCTGTCTTGGCAGCCTTCGGGGTTTCAGCTACCGTCTTTTCGAACCGCCGCGGCGGACTCTGGCCGTCGGGCTCAATCAGCGCTCTGGAAACAGCGCCATGATTGCCTCGGCAAAGAGCTTCATGCCGAACGGGTTGGGGTGGTTGATCGCGTTCATCATCAGCGAGTTGTAGGGAATGCCCATACGCCAGAGTCGGCCGTAACGCTTCGAGGCGTCGGCCAGGGCCACCGGGTTCTCGCTGGCGAAGACCCGCAGCGCCTGAACATAGGGGCGCGGATCCTCATCGCAGTCCCGCTCACTCGTGAGCCCCATCCACTCCGGCCGGACGTAGTGCGGCGTCAGGATGATCCATTCGGCGCCGTTGGCCTGGAAATCGGTCAGCAGCTTGCTGTAACGTTCCTTGGTCTGGACCGGGTTCATCCAGGCGTCGTTGACAAACTCCGAGACGACCAGGTCCGCTTTCGCCCCCAATACCTTCTCCTGGTAGTTGTAGGCGCTCCCCGGCGGCTCCGCCAGGAAGCTGGACGTGTTGCGACCGCCCCAGCCGAGATGAAGCAACTCGATGTCCGCCTTGGGGAAGCGCTCCTTGAGCCGCGTCACAAATTGCACCTGCCAACGGTTGTCCGGGTGTGGCAGGTAGCCGGCCTGCGTCACGCTGTCGCCCCAGGCCAGCACGCGGACTTTCTCGCCGCTGCGCAGTTTGGCCAAGGTCTTGGGCAAAACCCGTTCGGCCGGGGTCGGGCTCTCCACCGACGGCTCGGGATAGGCCAGTTCCAGCAGGGGAAAGAGCGCCGCTCCGGAAAGCTTGGCCTGCCGAGAGGTGGTGTAGACATTGCACACCGGCAAGTCGCCCGCGACGGGGGCGGGCGGCTTCGGGGTGGCTACTTCGGGCGTGCCCGGCCTGATCAGGGCCTGCCCGGCCGCCGTTACCACAACCGTATCCAGGCGCGCCAGGCCGTGCCGGTAGTCGGCGTAGGCCTTCGACTCGACCGTCATGGCGCCGCCCTCGAGACGGCCAAATGTGCCCCACTCCAGATCGATCTCGTAATCCACCCCACGCTGCCATTCCGCCGCGGCGCCCTTCTCTTTCTTCAGATGAAAACTCTGCGGATCGAGCAGAAAGCGCGCCGTGCATTCCTGGCACTTCACCCCGCGCAACTGTGCGCCACGAATCCAGCCGCCGGCCTTGGGGTTGAACACGGGCAGCTTCTCGTAGGCCTCATCCTTGACCTCGAGCACCGTGCTCGGCGCCACCTCCAGCGTTACCGGCGCGGCGAGGGTCGCCTGGCGCTCCCCGACGCTAATCGACCCCGCCTCGATACGGACCTGCCACTCCCCCACCACTGACACCTTCGCCGGCTCGGCGTACAGCAAGCATGGCAAGGCGGCAAGAGGGGAAACGAAAAACAACGTTCTCATGGGGCCTGCTCTCCTCAGGTCCGCGTGCCAGGAAAATAACCAGCGCCGTGGGCACACCTGGCGCCCGCACTGCCGCGCTACACGCAGACCCTCCAGAACGTACCCGTCGGCGCGGCGTCCGCAAGCTACCGCGCGTCCGGCGGGCGCAAGTCAGCTCCGTAGGGGTTTGCTTGTAGGAGACTTGCAGCAACCTCGTATGACCCAAAGCGCTTCCCATTCCGCCCCTCGTCCGCCGCGGCGGACGAAGGGCGTTGGAGGGCGCCGCTGCGTCGG
>CAIZKT010000856.1:0-2090 GCA_903933565.1 uncultured Victivallales bacterium
CTCCCGCCGGAAGTCTCCCCCAAGACTCAAGGGACCCGTTCTGCTCGCCGGACGCGGAGACGATCGAAACAGAAACCCCTACGGAACTGACCTGCGCCCCATCGTCGAGATGTGCTTGATAATTGAAACTGCCAGGTTCATATTTCGCGCATGACTTACCGCCAACGACTGGCAGAAGAGAAACTCAGGCTGTATGCGCAGTCCTTCCCCTGCGTGCTGGTTTCCGGGGCTCGCCAGGTGGGGAAGAGCACGCTTCTTGCCCATCTCTTCGGGGCAGGCTACCGGGCCTTCACGTTTGACCCGGTACAGGACCTTTACGGAGCCCGCCGGGATCCCGACCTTTTTCTGCGGAACAACCCGCCGCCGCTGATCCTGGATGAGATTCAGAATGTGCCGGAGCTGGTTTCGGCCTTGAAGCGAGCGATTGATCGAGACCGCACCCCGGGCCAGTTCCTGATCACCGGCTCGCAGCAGTGGCAAGTGATGCGGCGGCTGGCCGAATCGCTGGCCGGGCGCGTTGCCATCCTGGAGCTTCCCTCCTTCTGCCTGCAGGAAGCCGTTGGCCGACCCGGCCTAGGCTGGCTGAATGCCTGGCTGGATGCTTCGGTCGAGGGGGTTGACGGCGGGATCGCGGCGCTGCGAGGTTGCCGTACCCTGGAGATCTCGCCTGCAACCGCCGTCTGGCGCGGCTCATTCCCAGAGGTGCAGACCCTACCTGCCGCGGTCGTACCCGGCTGGATGCAGGGATACGTCAGCACCTATCTCCAGCGCGACGTCCGCGCTCTGCTGGAGGTGCGCGACGAGACTCAGTTCGGCGCCTTTCTGGGGCTGTGCGCCGCGCTCAGCGCGCAGGAGTGCAACCATAGTCAGCTCGGCCGCGACATCGGCCTGTCGGCCCCGGCCGCCAAGCGCTGGCTGGGCGTGCTGCGCGGCACCTACCAATGGCTTGAGGTCCCAGCCTACGCCACCAACCTGACTCAACGGCTCAGCTTGAAGCCCAAGGGCTACCTCACCGACACGGGGCTGGCGTGCTACCTGATGCGCATCTCCGCGCCGGAAGCCGTGCAGGGGCATCCCGCTTTCGGGGCGCTGTTCGAGACCCTGGTGATACTGGAGTGCCTGAAGCAGCTTCAGGCCCGGCCACTCGTGCCCGCACTCCACCACTACCGCCAGCACAGCGGCACCGAAGTGGACCTGCTCATCGAGCACGATGGGCGGCTTTTCCCGATCGAGGTGAAGTCATCCTCGGTCCCCGCGCCACGGGATGCCCGCGGCATGGCCGTGCTGCGGGATCGCCTTGGTAAGCGCGTTCAGCCGGGCCTGCTCATCTACGCTGGCCGCGAGGTGCTGAAGCTCGGCGAGACCGACGCGGCCGTGCCCTTCGACCTCAGCGCTGTCCCCGCTGGAGCGCCAGAAGGATGATGCTGGGCCTACCCGTCGTTCTGGAGCTGCGCCTTCCCCGGTCGCGGCAGCAGCAGCGAGCCCCCGGCGCCCAGGCCCAGCGCCACGAGGCCGGCAAGGGTGAAAGCGGGGGCAAAAGAGTGGGCCGCGTCCGCCAGTCGCCCACCCACGTAGGGGGCCAAGGCCTGCCCCACCCCGAAGACGACCGTCACCAGGCCGAGCGCGGCGGATCCCAGGCGGGGGCCGAAAAGGTCACTGCTGGCAGCCGCCATGATCGCGGGGATGCTCCACGCCGTCAGCCCAAACAGGGCGCCGGAGGCGTAGGCTGCCGTCAGGCTGTCGCCCGCCAGGCCAACCAGCAGATAGGCCAGGCCCTGCACGGTAAAGATCAGCGCCAGGACGGGCCCGCGCCCCCAGCGATCCGAGAGCGCGCCCCAGAGCAGGCCGCTGAGCATCGACACCACCCCAATCCGCAGCCAGAGCCGACCAGCGCTGGCGGTGGCCAGGTCCAGATCACGCACCAGATGCTGCACGAAGAAGGTCGAGTAGACGATGTAGGAGAAGCCGAAGGCGAGGTAGATCAGCGCCAGATGCCACAGGTGCGGCGCTGCATACACAGTGCTCCAGGCCAGGGATGAGGCCCGGGCCGCTGGCGCAGTCGTCCGGCCCGGCGCCGCGCCGATGGGGTC
>CAIZKT010000857.1:0-8599 GCA_903933565.1 uncultured Victivallales bacterium
GCCGCAGACAGTCCAAAGCTCGGCCTGACGGCCAGCGCGGTAGCGTACTGAGTCCCGGCAAGGACGGGACTCTTTGGACTGCGGCGGCTGGACGCCGCTTTGGTTGAGACGCCTGGCCCAGGCGACACGCTCCGGCCAAAGCGGTGTCGCGGGCGCCGCCCGCGCCCCAGCCAGCGCGGCTGCCCATTGGCGTCAAGCCAAGCCGCGGTGGCAGAAAGCTGCGTCAAGCCGCAGACAGTCCAAAGCTCGGCCTGACGGCCAGCGCGGTAGCGTACTGAGTCCCGGCAAGGACGGGACTCTTTGGACTGCGGCGGCTGGACGCCGCTTTGGTTGAGACGCCTGGCCCGCGCGACACGCTCCGGCCAAAGCGGTGTCGCGGGCACCGCCCGCGCCCCAGCCAGCGCTGCTGCCCATTGGAGTTGAGCCAAGCCGAGGAGGCAGAAAGCTGCGTCAAGCCGCAGACAGTCCAAAGCTCGGCCTGACGGCCAGCGCGGTAGCGTACTGAGTCCCGGCAAGGACGGGGCCGTCGTCGGACGCGGAAGGGGGGACCCATGACGCCCGGGAGCCCGTCCCCCAGCACGCTGGTGAGTCGGCGCCGTCAGAACGGAATGTCGTCGACCGCCTCTTCGTCGGCGGCGCTGGCGCGCATCTCGGGTTCGTGTTCCCGCGGCGGCGGCGCCTGCGGGGCCGGTCCTCTCGGCCCTGGGGCCGACTGTACCGGCGCTGCGGACCGGGAGGGATAGGGGGCGGCGGCGCGCGGCGCGGCCGGGGCAGCCGGCTCAGCGGCGTAGGGGGCGGCGGCGCGCGGCGCGGCCGGGGCGCCCGAATCGGCGGGATAGGGGCCGTTCTGCTCCGCGGCGTCCGGGCCGGACGGACCGACACCGGCATCATCCCGGTTACGACTGTCGAGGAACTGCACCCGCTCGGCCGTGACCTTCAGGCGACTGCGCTTCTGGTTGGTGGCCCGATCTTCCCATTGGTCAAGCCGCAAACGACCTTCCACAAAGGCCAACGCCCCCTTGCGCAGGTAACGACTGCACTGCTCGGCTTGGCGCCCAAACACATCGATGTCCACGAAGCAGACCTCATCGCGATCCTCTCCGGCAGCGGTGCGATAGCGCCGGTTGACCGCCAGGCCGAGTTCGCAGATGGACATGCCACCCGAGGTCGCGCGGGTCACCGGATCGCGGGTGAGGTTCCCGATCAGAAGCACTCGATTCAGCCCGTCCATGGCTCGTTGTCTCCTTCTGAATCGCGCCCGTGATCCACGTTCACTCCGGGATGCGCTGGATCAAGTCGCGGATGATGTCGCTACTGGTCAACCCTTCGGCGTCAGCGTGGAAATTGGTGATGACGCGATGGCGCAAGACAGGCAGGGCGAGGGCGCGGACGTCCTCGCAGGCAACATTGTAGCGTCCCTGGAGCAAGGCGCGCGCCTTACCCGCCAGGATCAGAGCCTGGCTGGCCCGCGATCCCGCGCCCCACTTCACCTTGCCGCGCACGACCTCCGGCGCCGCCGGGTTCGCGGGGCGGCTGGCGCTGACCAAGCGCACGGCGTAGGCGATGACGTTATCTGAGACCGGCACCTGGCGCACCAAGTGTTGAATGCGACAGATCTCCTCGCCGGTAAAGATCGGCTGGATCACCGGTTCGTCGGGCAGGGTGGTCTGGCGCACCATGCGTTCCTCGTCCGCCGTCGGCAGATAGTCGATGACCACGTTCATCAGAAAACGGTCCAGTTGCGCCTCCGGCAGCGGATAGGTCCCCTCCAATTCGATGGGATTCTGCGTCGCCAGAACAAAGAAGGGCTCGTCGAGCATGTAGGTCTGGCCGCTTACCGTGACGTGCCGCTCGCCCATGGCTTCAAGCAAGGCCGCCTGGGTCTTCGGCGGCGTGCGGTTGATCTCATCCGCCAAGACCAGGTTCGCGAAAACCGGGCCGCGGATGAAGCGGAACTGACGGCGACCCGAACCCGCATCCTCTTCGATCACTTCGGTTCCGATGATGTCCGCAGGCATCAGGTCCGGAGTGAATTGGATACGCTTGAACTGCAAAGAGAACATGCTGGCGATGCTCTTCACCAGCAGGGTCTTGCCGAGACCGGGAACGCCGACCAGCAACACGTGTCCCCGCGCCAGCAGCGTCACCGCGATCTGTTCGATCACGGCCTGCTGACCGACAATCACCTTGCCCAGTTCGGCCAACATGCGGCCAGAGGCGCTGGCGATGCGTTCTACCGCGTCCCTGCCCTGCTCTTCCATGGCCCCTGCCTTCCGCGGTCTGCGTGTGATGCTGAGCGTGTCATGCCGCCGGATTGACGATCTTCCGGCCACGCGCTCGTGGACAGCGCAACTCGCACGCCTTATGGTTCTCGGCGTCACGATTCGCGGCCGGACGGTTATACCATATCGGCAGGCCCCTGCAATGCGAGTAATTGAACCGCACATTCACATGATCGCCCGCACCACGGCGGACTACGAACGCATGGCCCTGATGCACACCGTGGCCTGCTGCGAACCCGCGTTCTGGGCGGGCTATGACCGCACCCACCCCGAGGCCTTCTACGACTACTTCACCCACCTGACGACCTTTGAGCCCACCCGCGCGGCCCAGTACCTCATCCGCCATTACGCCTACATCTGCATGAACCCCAAGGAAGCCGACGACCTCGTGCTGGCCCGCGAGGTGATCTCCTTCATCCCTGAATTTCTCGACCGGCCGACCGTCCTGGGGGTCGGCGAGATCGGCCTGAACCGCTGCACTCGCAACGAGTTGACGGTGTTTGAGGAACAGGTCGATCTGGCGGTGGCGCGCCGTCAGTTGATGTGGCTCCACACCCCGCACCTCGGCGATAAGCTCAAAGGCACCCGCATGATGCTTGACGCCCTGACGGCGCGTGGAGACGTCGATCCCGAGCGTGTCTGTTTCGATCACGTGGAAGAGCACACCGTCGGGCTGATTCGCGCCGCCGGGTTCTGGGCCTCGATGACCCTTTACCCGATCACCAAGAACTCGCCAGCCCGGGTGGTGGATACCCTCGAGCGCCTCGGCATCGACCACCTGATGGTCGATGCGTCGGGCGACTGGGGCCCCTCCGACCCGGGCACCCTGCACCAGGCCATCTTCGAGATGCGCCGACGAGGCTACGCCGACGACCTGGTCGAAACCGTCTTCTACGACAACCCCTGCTTCTTCCTCGGCCAGAGCCCCAAGTTCCATTTCACGCCGCGCCGCCCGCGGGCCGACGCCTGGGCGCCCACCGGCAGTCCCTGAGGACCGATGACGGATATCCGTACACGCTGGCTGGGCTGGCTGCAACTGTTTCGAGTGCCCAACCTGCCGACGGTGCCCGGTGACCCGCTGGTCGGCGCCGTGCTCGCCGCGGTCGCGGCGGGCCGGGAGGTGTCGGCGCGGCAGGCCAGCGGCGTGGCGCTTGCCTCCCTCTTCCTATACATGGCAGGGTTGGCCCTCAACGACCTGCATGACCTCCCCGCGGACCGCTTGCAGCGTCCGGAACGTCCCCTGCCCCGCGGCGTCGTGTCGGTGCGCTCGGCCTGGCTGGCCTTCGCCCTGCTGGCCGCGCTGGGAGTCGCCGCGGCGGCCAGCGCCGGACGAGCGGCAGCCCTCGCCAGCCTGGGGCTGCTGGCCCTCGTCTGCCTCTACAATCTGCGCGCCAAGGCCCATGCCGCCAGCGCTTGCCTGGTCATGGGCCTCTGCCGCGGCGCCAGTCTGCTGCTCGGCGCCTGGGCGCTGGGTCGACCGCAGGCAGCGCTGCTTCCCGCCAGCGCCCTGACGCTATACATCGCCGCCGTCACCTGGTTGTCACGCCGCGAGGACGAAGCGCAACGGCCCGGACCCTTCGTCCTCCTGCCGCCCCTCGCTGTCGCCGGCGGCTGCGGGGCTGCCTGGCTTACCCTCGGGATGACCGTGGAGCGGCTGCCGCTGGCGGCGCTCGCGGGCGCCGGGCTGGCAACCTGGATGGCGCTGCAGATCAGCCTGGAGTTGTTCCGGCACACGGTCGGACCCGGACCCGCCCGTGCCGCCGTGGGGCGTTTCATCCGGGTGCTGCTGCCCTGGCAGGCCGCGCTCCTGTTCCTGGGCGGCACGCCGACCACGAGCGCGCTGGCAGTCGCCCTGCTGCTCGCCTGGCCCGGGTCACGACGCCTGAGTCGGCGGGTGAGCGCCAGTTAGGAGAACCGGGCATGCGCAAACTGCTGGTTGTACAGGTAGCGGGCCTAGGCTGGAACCTGGTCGAGCGTTACGGGCAGATGCATGTGGGCAGCCATATCGAGATGCGGCCCATGGCGTCCTGCTTTCCAGCGCTGACCTGTACCGCCCAGGCGGTCTTCCGCACCGGCACCCCGCCGACGGACACCGCCATCGTCGGCAACGGCCGCTTCGACCGCCAGACGCGACGGACCGACTTCTGGAACCAGTCTGCCCGCTTGGTCAGGGGCCGCCGGATCTGGACTGGGCACCGCGCCGCGGGCGGCCGGGTGGGCCTGCTCTTCTGGCAGCAGAGCCTTGGCGAAGAGGTTGACCTGCTGCTCTCCCCCGCCCCTATCCACAAACACCACGGGGGCATGATCCAGGACTGCTACGGCCAGCCAGCCAGCCTCTATGGCCACCTCTGCCACCTGCTGGGCCGCTCGTTCAATCTGATGCACTACTGGGGACCCCTGGCCTCGGTACGCTCCTCGCGCTGGATCGTCGAGGCCACCTGCGCGGTACTGGCGGACCCCACCCTCGCCCCGGAGCTGTTGCTCACCTATCTGCCTCACCTCGACTATGTCCTGCAACGGCACGGGCCGAACGACGAGCGCACGGCGCGCCCGGCTCTGCTGGAGACGGAAAAGCTATTGCGGCGTCTGAGCACGGCCGCGCGCGCGGCGGGCTTCGACATCCTGATCTGGGGAGATTATGCCATCACCGCTGCCACCGGGGTCGTCTTCCCAAATCGCCTGCTGCGGGAGCGGGGGCTGTTCGCCGTGCGGCAGGTCGGAGGCTGTACCTACCCGGACCTGTACGCCACGCCGGCCTTCGCCATGGTCGACCACCAGGTGGCGCATATTTACCTTGTGGACTCCGCGCTACAGGCCACCGTCAAAGCCTGCTTCCAGGGGGTCGAAGGGATCGCCGACGTGCGTCAGCCCGAGCCGACGACCCACTCGGAGAATGGCGACCTGGTCCTGACCGCCGCGCCCGGATACTGGTTCGCTTACCCGTGGTGGGAAGATGCCCGCACGGCGCCCGACTACGCCCGCCACGTCGACATCCACAACAAGATCGGCTTCGACCCCTGCGAACTCTTCTGGGGCTGGCCGCCGCCGGCCATCAGCCTGGATGCCACCCGCGTCCGCGGCACCCACGGCCGGGACGATGTGCCAGCCTGCTCGGGCTCCACCGCCAGCGACCTGCGGGGCGCCTCAACCCTGCTGGAACTCGCCGCCCGCCTCGAACCCTGGCTCGCCACGGACGGGAACTGAACCAGCCCCCCTCACGGCAACACGAGCGGACCCATGTCCTTAGCCGTCGTGCCGACCCGGACCCCCTGCAGCGCCGAGACAAACGACGAGGTGAAGAAGGTGCGTGCCGGAATCTCGTCACGATAGAGCTGCTGGCGCGCCACAACCTGCCAGCCCGCGCCATCGACTTTGGCACGCTCCACCCAGACCACGTCGATGCTGTGGATGCAGCCCTTGAGCACGTCGCCGGATTCCGCCAAAGAGACGCCCAGACGCATCTGCTGCAAGAATACTCCCGCGCGCACTCCATCCGTCTCAAAGCGGACGAACTCCTTCGAATCGAAGAAGCCTTCCCAACCGCCGATGCGGTCTGTGCTCAGGCCCAAGCTCTTCTTGATCTCCGCGAAAAAGGCCTCCGAAGCCTTGGCCGGATCGGGCTCGCGATGCAGGGCGATGCCGTCATGGACGGTCATACGCTCGGAGTCGACCACCACCAGGTCGTAGTAGTCTGCCGGCAGGTTGGGAAAGACCGCCGTCGAGCCGTCCGCGGAGAGCTTGCCCTGCCACGGCTTGAACTGCTCCCGGTCGGTCTCCAGAGTGCCCTCTCTGGACTTGCGGTCCTTGCGGAACTTGCGCCCAAAGGCGACCACTAAGCGCTTCTTGCCTGGGCTCGAGAAACGCACGGTCAGCTTCCCCGTGTACAGCTCGGGCTGGGCCGGATTGGCGTAGAGGTAGGTGCCCACCGGAACCACGCTGCCAGCGCCCATGACCAGGACTGCCAGGACCGCCAGGACACCCCCAGCAAGGACGTGTTTCAAGCTCATTTTACCAGCACCTTTGCCTCGGCCGCCGCGGGGTGGTTCGGGTACTCTTTGGCGATCTTCGTAAACACCTCGTTGGCGCGCTTCTGGTCGCCGGCTTCGGCGAGGATCTTGCCGCGCTCGAGTTCGACATCCGGCAGGTTCGACAGCAGCGGGTCAAGCAGAATGGCGCCATCAAGTTCGCCGAGAGCGCCGTCCAGCCAGCCCAAGCGCCGCCACATCCGGGCGCGGGCCAGGCTCAGACTGCCGTTGGTACGATCCATCGGCGAGGCGCCGGACCACTCATTCAGTATCTCCCGTGCCTCCACCACAAACCCCGCGTACAGCAGATCGTAGAAGCGCTGCCGCAGGGCATTGCCTTGCACCGCCGAGTAGCGTTGTTTCTGGCCGAGCTCGCGGCCGGCCAGCAACTCGGCCAGGCGCTCCTTTGCCGCCGCCGTGTCGCCCTTCTGCAACGCCAGGTCCAGCCGCAACTCGACAGGGACCTTACTGCTCTTGTCAGCGTGCTTGTCAAGAGCCCCGATGAGGGCGGCGGCCCAGTCGAAATCGCGGACCCCAAAGAGGGCGAACTGCGCGGCCTCGCAGGCATCGATTTCCCACGTCTTGTCGGGCTTCCCTTTGAGCATCTCCGTGTAGGCTTGACGCGACTTCTCCGGGAACCGCCTGGCTGCGGCCCGGGCCAGCTCGACCAGCGCCGCCCGACGATAGGCCTCCGAGGACTTGCGGTTGCCCAGAATGCCCTCGCACACCGGAATCATATCCTCGTTCAACGGCACGTAACCCAGAAAGGTCAGGTAGCCGCGCAGGGTAGACGGTTCGACGTCGGCCAGGTTCTGAGCCCGGATCAGGCCGCTGTAATGCTGGAAATCCTCGCCCTTTTCCAGGGAGCGCGGCGGCGGCAGCGTCTCGTTGATCTGCAGCAGACCCTTGGCTGTGACATTGCCCTGCGAGCAGGCCACGCCCCGGCTGGCCAGGCCAGGCAGCACCCGCGCGCAGCTCGGCCCCTTGGCCCTGGCCCCATCCTCGAAACGCCAGACCGAATCGCGGCCGTTCACCGCCTCGAGCTGCACCTCGGTAAACTGGGCGCCACCGTAGCTCATGTAGGAGACCAGCTTGTAACGGAACGCCGGCATCGGCGCATCCTTGTAGTGCGCTTCGGTCGCGACCCAGCGCGTCCGACCGGACTGCACATAGGCCTCGGGAGGCAACACGCCCTTGTTCTTGGCGTCTACCCAACGCCCGAGCAGCGCCATCAACTCGCCCCCAAAATCCACCACCACAAGGCGCAGCTTGTGCGGCCCCGGCGCCAGGGCAATCTCCTTGCGGAATTCCCCGCGCACCGCGTCGCCGACGAAGTGGCGGCCGTCCCGTGCCACCAGCAGCGCCTCGTCGATCAACAGATAGCCGGCGTCATCGGTCACAATCATGAATGTCGGCGTCCCCTGGCTGGCCTGTTGCAGGTAGCCATCAAACACCAGCAGGCAGGCATCCGACGAGTCCACCGGATTGAAGGACTGCTCGATACGGTCGACAAACAGCCGACCCAGGCTCTGGCTCTTCTGCAGCAGCGCCTGCACCTCGTTCCAATTGCCCGAGGGCCCCTCGGGCAAGGTTCTGACGTCCACGGTCAGGTTCTGCAGAAACCCCTTGTTGACCACGGGCGCACGGCCCCGGGTGCCGAAATACAGGTAGATCTCGGTGCAGGGCGCGCTGCCCTTGACCAAGGCCAGAACGGTGTTGTCCGCCCCGCGCCCCAGCGGCATCAGCCGCAGTGGGTTGCCGCCTTGGTCGAAGGCGTAGAGATCCATCCCCTCCTCATCCCCAAGCCCGCTCACCGGCACCGTCACGGCGTAGCCCGCGTCCCGTTGCGTCGGCTCGGAGGCAACCTTGAAAACAGCGCGGTACGGCGACTCGCCGTGGTGCCAGGACGCACGCTCCGCCGCCGCGGCCAAGCGCCCCGGCAAGAACAGCGCGGCAAGGGCGACAAGGAAGGCAGAATGGACGATGGTTCGCCTGGACATGCCGAGGTCTCCGCGCCTACCGACGACCGCAGGGCCAACACCCTCCCATTGTAGCGCCAGCAGGCGTGAGTTACCACCCGCGCGTGTCATCGCTGGGGCGGTTTCAAGAAAGCGACCCCGACATGACGTCGCAGGCCTAAGCGCTGCTCCCGCGTGCTTTCCCTGGAGCCCGCGATGCCAAGCCCGTTCCGGGCAGGTTCGCGGTATCCGCCGTCTGCAAGACCCGCTTGCCGCCCTGGAGCCCGCGATGCCAAGCCCGTTCCGGGCAGGTTCGCGGTATCCGCCGTCTGCA
>CAIZKT010000858.1:0-16534 GCA_903933565.1 uncultured Victivallales bacterium
CGGCGCGGTCAGCGGAAAGGTCCGCTCCAGGAACGTCTTCATGAGGCTGCTCATGGAGTAGTAGTAGACCGGCGTGGCCAGAAACAGCAGGTCGCAGGCGTACAGGCGTTCGAGGATGCCGCTCATGTCATCCTGGTGGACGCATCGACCGGGGGTCGCGAGCCAGCAGGAGTAGCAGCCGACGCAGCCCGTGATGTCGGCGGTGGCCAGGTCGAGCACATCCACCTCGGCGCCCGCCTCGCGCATGCCTTCGAGGACTTGCGTGGCGACGGACTGGGTGTAGCCCGACTTGCGGGGGTTACCGAGGACAAAGAGGATTTTCATGGGGTCTTGTCGCAGACCGCGAGAGGGATGAGCCAAGCTAACCTCGCCCAGGCGCCCCGTCGACCGCGGGTGAACCCGTCACTCTGGGGTTGGTTGCCTACGCCTTCTCGCCGGTGAACTCGGGGTTGATTCCCTTCAGGAAGCCCCGCATCTCGGCAATGTCGCAATCCGGGATGAGCTCAATCCGCCCCTCGTACTCAATCACCTGCAGTCTCTGTCCTGCTCGGAGCCCCATGGTTCGCCGAACCGGTAGCGGTATGACTATCTGGAACTTGGGCGACAATGTGACCGCATGCATGACAGATCCCATATCGATAGTCAGCAGCCTGGTTCGAACGCCAGGCCTAGACGGCGTGGGCGAGGGTGTGCTTTGCCCGTTCACGTTGGATGCGGTGCATGGCGTCATCATCGTATAACCTTGCGCCACAGGCACGACACCTGAAATGCCGAAGGCGCTTCACAGACAGGCCGACGTCGATACGGCAGTTCGCCACCGTTTGGGCCATCTCCAACGCGCCGCATTCCGGGCACGGTAGAGGCTCAGACATCCGTGCTTCTTTTTGAGGAGATGAGGACATAGAAAATGTCGACTCCTTCCTTCGTCAGGATCTTGCCTTTGGTGTAGATATCGAGGCCGTCAAAGGTAAGGCCCTTGATGACGTACAGCTTCTCCGTTGCTCCCGTTCGCGGATTGCGTGATCGCAACGCTTTGAAGATCGCGGGCGCGTTCAGAATCGACTCGTAAACCAGTTCCGGGGTAAGGGATTCCGCCGCCAGCTCGCCCTCGGCTTTCTCAGTGAACAACACTCGCCGCGCGATCACCAGCCGCTTTATCCGTACGAGAGTATCCATGGGGCTTCCTGTAGATCACGATGGAACCACAGTGACACCGCGGGAACAAGCCAACCCAGGTCAATGCCCGGATCAAACTACACCGAGCGTTCGCAGGAGACAAGCGGCGTGTTGCAACTCAGAGAGCTGCGTCACGCGGGTCAGCGCTCGACGCGGCGCTGGGCGAGGGTGAGTTCGCCGCGCAGGAGTTGTCGGCGTCCCACCATGGTGTGGACGTTGAAGCGATGGATGCCGCCGAAGGTGATGCCGGGGGTGGCGGTCATGGTCAGCAGGTCGCCGGGGCGGGCCAGGTCAAGGAATTTCACATTGACACTGGCCAGGACCAGAAACTCGGGCTCGGCGGCGGGGTCGCCGGCGAGGCGGAGGGTCAGGCCGTGCAGCAGTCCGGCGGTCTGGGCCAGGCCGTCGACCATGAGCACGCCCGGCATCACCGGGGTGCCTGGGAAGTGACCCTGAAAGTACCACTCGTCGGGGCGCAGCTCGCGCTCGGTCTCGATGCGCTGGCCTGGGGTGAGGGAGGTGACCCGATCGACGAAGAGGAACGGTGGCCGGTGGGGCAGGATGCCGAGGATGTCGGCGAGGGTGAAGCTGGGGGGCGGGACCGCGGGGGGCGCTTCCTGCGTAGGCATGGCGTCCAGGCTCCTCGAGGGGGAAAGGGCGGCGGGGGTGGGGGGCAAAGCGGTGTCGCGTCCGCCGGAGGCGGACTCTGCCACCGCAGTCCATAGGGGGGCGGCGGCAAGTATGGAGTGCGCGCGGCAGAGCCTTCGGCACGGCGATCAGGCCGTTGCCGTCGGCTGGTCGAGGCTATCGAACTCGCGCTGCATCAGTTCCCTGACCCGTTCGGCGAACTGCCCGGCGCTTTCCCCGGCCACCGCGCTGACGGGGGGCAGGACGCGCAGGGTGTAATTGACGGTATGGGCTGGCATGTAGGACGCGAGTCGGCGGGCCGTGAAGGGGAAATCGTTGTAGATAACGATGGGGATGATGGGGATGCCGGTATCGGCGGCGAGTTGGAAAGCAAAGGCGCCAAACGCCAGGGTCCTGGTCCCCGGGGATCTGGCGCCCTCGGGGAAGACCAGCAGGTTCCGGCCTTGGGCGAGGACTTGCTGGGCGTGGTCGAGCGCCTGCCGGAGGCCGCGCCGGGAAGTGGTATCCACGCAGACGAAGTCGAAATACTTGATGAGGGTGGCGTAGAGAGGCACGCGGGCGTACTTGCCCTTGATGACCGCGGCCGTGTTGCGGACGAAACTGAGCAGCAGTGGGGCGTCGATCCGGCCGCGGTGATTGGCGACGAAGATGGACACGGGATACGCCTTCAGGCGCTCCAATCCCGAGATCTCGCGGAGGCGATAGAGCCCCAGGCCAGGCATGACCATCCGAGTGTGAACAAAAGAGAATCCCTGCAGCACCGGCGCGGTGACGCGCCGGCCCCGTTTCTGCCCCAGCAGCAGCATGACGGGCGTGAGGAACACGGCGCCCAGGACGACAAACAGGACCGCCGATACGACATAGAACGAATAGGCGCACAACGACCGCGCCCACAGGTGCGGGTAGAGCGGGATCGTGGTCCCCGGTTGAGTCTTGCGTCTAGGGCTCATAGGGTCAGGAACTGACCGTGGCGGTCAGTCCGCCGTCGACCACGATGTGCTGCCCGACGATGTAGGAGGCGGCGTCGGAAGCGAGGAAGAGCACCACCCCGGCCACCTCGCCTGGGCGGCCCATACGCTTGAGCAGGATGCGTTTGGCGTTCTCCCGCTTCAGGGCGGGGGTGAGGGTGGCCGTCATGTCGGTTTCGATGAAGCCGGGGACGACGCAATTGACCCGGATGTTGCGTGTGCCGAGTTCCGCTGCCAGGGCTCGAGTGAAGGCGAGGATGGCGCCTTTGGATGAGGCGTAGGCAGTTTGACCGGCGATGCCGACCAGGGCGGCCACGGAGGCGATATTGATGATGGCGCCGGACTTCGCGCTCATCATGGGGATGCTGACCGCCTTGGCCCAGCGCCAGGCGCCGTCGAGGTTGACATCGAGGACGTGACGCCATTGCTCGTAGGCGGAGAGGACGATGAACTGGTCGGAGCGGATGCCGGCGTTGTTGACGAGGACATCGATGCGGCCGGTCTTGGCCATGATGCTGGCGACGGCCTCCTGGATCTGCTCAGGCGAGGACTGCGAGCAAGCCAGGGCGACCGCCCCGGTTTCCGCCGCCAGGCGTTCGGCCAGCTCCTGGCTCTTGCGGTAGGTGAAGAAGACGGTGGCGCCGGCCGTACGGAAGTCCTCGACCACGGCCCTGCCGATGCCTCTGGCGCCGCCGGTAACCAGTACGGTCTTCCCTGCGAAGCTCACGTCCGTCTCCCTTCAGCGCAGCTGCCTGTAGCGTTCCCAGATGAGGGGCGGCAGATCACGCAGCACCTGGCGGGTCTGCACGTCGATGGCCGCCATGGCCGAGGTCCCACTGGCCACCTCGAGGTGGGAACGGGTGTTGACCAGCGAGTGACTGAATTCGAAGCGGGAGCCGTAGGAACTGGCGACCAGGTGCTCGGTGCAGAGGATCAACTCGTCGCCGAAACGGACCGGGGAAAGGTAGGTACACTGGTTCTCTACCACCACCAGCGCCAGCCCGAGCCGGAAGGCTTCCGCCAGGGGCAGGATGTCCAGGGCAAAGGCCATCCGTCCCTCGTCGAACCAGAGGAAGTAGACGGCGTTATGCACCACGCCCAGCATATCGATCTGGTGAAAGAAGGGCTTGATCACCAGCTTGCGCCGCACTCGCCGGGCAGGCGTCGGAGCCGACGCGCGCGGGGCGTCGGAACTCACATTTCCTCCAGGCGCACGGACAGGCTCTTGGGTATGATCGGGGGCATGGAGATGCTGCTGACGAGGGGACCCTCGCTGCCTCCCAGGTGGAAACTCTGCCCGGCGAACGCGATCTCCACCGGCAGCAGAGCGAGGGCGAGCCAGGTTGAGGCCACCGGCGAGAAGCAGACCGCGATGAGGTCGCCGATCTGCTTGCCGTCGTCAAACAGCGGAGTGGCGGGACAGGGCGCGGGGAGCGCCGCCGGAATCGCGAGGCCGATGATCTTGTGCTTCAGCCCCGCGTCGCGTCTGGCGAAGAGTGCCTCGGAGCCCTGGAAACGCTCTTTGCCGACGTCGATCATCCATTGCAGGCCGAGGGGCAGGGGGTCACGCACGGCGGCGCCCTCGCGGAAGACATTCATGAAACGCCCTTCCAGGCGGAGGTCGTCGTGGACGGCCACGCCGCAGACCCCGCCGGCGGGTCCGACCGCGGTCACAAGCTGCTCAAAGAGCGCGGTCGCCCGGTTCCGTTCCACGATGATCAGGTAACCGAACTCCGAGGTCTTGCCGGCCCGCAGCACCCGGAAGTCGGCGTCTTCGTGCTCGTAGGTGTCGATCGACAGGTAGGGCAGTCCGAGGACCTCCGGCCCGGCGACTTTCCGCATGGCGTCCCAGGCGGTGAAGCCGTCGACGGAGATGATGGCATGGGTGTCCGTGAGGTCCTCCATGCCGGCCTCCAGGCCACCCAGTCGCAGAAATTGCTCGCGGATGGTGTCGTCCGTAGCGATGCCCTCGCAGACGACGATGAGCTCCTCGTCATTGTTGGCAACCAGCACATCGGCCAGGATGCAGCCCTCTTCGTCGGGCAGAAAGGTATGCAGCGCCCGGCCGAAACGAATCTTGGCGACATTGCCAGGCATGAGTCGGTCGAGGAAGTCCACCCCGGTGGCTTCCGGGAACCTGAATACCTGCAGGAAGGAGAAGTCGGTGACCCCGGCCGCATCGCGCACGAAGCGGTACTCTTCAGCGGCGCCGGTCACCCTGAGAGCGACCTCCTTGCCATAGCGTTCCCCGAACTGGGCGCCGCGAGCGGAGAGGGCGTCGTGGAGTGGGCTGGTCCTCATGCTACGCCCTCTGCTCTCTTCTTCAGGATGAAGTCCACGATGGTGTTGATCGAGCGGAGCACCGAGATGTCGTTGTCCGGGATGCGGACCTTGAAGGCATTCTCGACCAGCAGGACGATTTCGAGCGCGTCCAGGGAATCCAGGCCCAGGCCAGCGCCGAGCAGGAAGACATCCTCGTGCAGGTCTTCGGGGCGGTAGGGAAGATTCAAGCGCTGAATCAATTCACGCTTGAGGAGGTCGATGATCTCCCGGCGCTGCGCAATGATCTCCGCATTGCTACTGGTCATCCACCATCTCCTTGCTGGGCGCTACGCTCGATGATCACGGCGCAGGCCACGCCGAGCGGTGCTACCGCGAGGGCGAGAATATAGGGCTTGGGCCCGGCGTCGGCAACGGCGGCTGGGAGCGCCAGGCAGGCGATGATCTGCAACAGTGGCAGGGAGCTCTCGGGGCAACCGAGCTGGGGGGAGAGGTCGACCACGGGAAGCGTCTGCCCGCCGAGGGCTTGGAGCGCGATCTCGGCCTCGGCTTGCCGGGCCGCGATGACGCCGATCTCGCCAGCCTGGACAGCCGCGTTCTGGAGGGCGGCGAGGGTCACCTCGGCAAGGGCTTTGGCGGCGGCGCCGCGGGCGAAGGCCATGCCCCGGATCACCCCCAGCACCGGCGCGCTGGGGAGCGCGGTCGCGGGGCTGGCCTGGAGCACGAGCGCCGCCGCGGCTTCGCCCGGCAGGGAGTCGGCGCACGGACCGGCCCAGGCCAGATCGGTCAGGACCCGCTCCGGCAGTTCGTCGGTGGCGGCGGCGACCAGGGTTTCGGCGTGGCGATTGCGCAGGGTATTGGCGGCCAGCGCCAGGGCCAGCAGTCCACCGCCTGGGCCGGAGTTGCTGACCGTGTTGGGTCCCTTCATGCCGAAACTCCGCATCACGATACCGGCGACGGAATTCGGCACGATGTAGGGGAAGCTACCGACGGTGTTGACGGTAAAGCCATGGGTATAGAGGTTGGTGAGGTGTTGCTCTTCGGCGCGGCTGGGGCCGACCGAGAGGGCGAGGATCAGGCCGGTGTTGGCGAGGTCAGCGGGTCGCTCGCGCAGCCGGGCCGACTTCATGGCGGCGGCGGTCGCCAGGGTGGCCAGCAGACTGGCGCGGTCCAGGTTGCGGGTGTCGATGCGGCGGTCGAGCTGGCGCGGTTCGAGGGGTGGGACCCGCGCCGCCGTCACGGTGCCACCGCCGGGAAGGACGACGGCGGCAGCACAGGAGCCGACCCGCTGGGTCGCGGCGGCGATGGCCTCGGCGCCGAGGCCCGCGGCGGAGACGCAGCCGTAGCCGACGATGGCCACCTCGGCACAGGGGCGCACGGCCGGGGGGCGCTCGCCGGCGACTCCGGGCTTGACCGTGGCAATGAGGCTCACGTTATTGCCACCGAAGGCGAAGTTATTGGACATGAACAGCCCCGCCTCCGGCCAGGGCCGGGAGGCCTCGGGGATGCAGTCCAGGGCACAGCCCTCCCGGGGGGTGGTGTAGTTGGCCGTGGGGGGGTAGACGCCGGCGCGAGCGCAGAGGATGCTGGCCACCAGCTCGACCGTCCCAGCGGCGCCCAGGCAGTGTCCTACCATCGACTTGGTGGAACTGACCGGCGGGGGATTGCCGAAGACGCGGAAGAGGGCTTTGGCCTCGGCCCGGTCATTGCTGTCGGTGCCGGTGCCATGCGCATTGACGTAGGCCAGCGCGGTCGGCTCGATCCCGGCCTGGCGCAGGGCTCGCCGCATGGCCAGGGCCTGCCCCTCGCCGGTCGGATCGGGGGCAGAGCAGTGATAGGCGTCGTTGCTCGAACCACAGCCGAGGATCTCGGCCAGAACCGTGGCGGCCCGGTCGCGGGCGTCCTCGTCGGCCTCCAGCAGCAGAAAGGCGCTGCCTTCACCCAGCGACATGCCGACGGGAAGAGAGAAGGGGGCGCAACGGCTCGGGGCCGTGGTCTTCAGGGCCGCAAAGCCGGCATAGGTTGAGAGGCTGAACGCATCACTGCCGCCCACCAGCGCGACGTCGAGCAAGCGGGAGCGGATGAGGTCGGCCGCCAGTCCGACGGCGCTGGCGCCGGCCGAGCAGGCCGTGGTGATGGTGGTGGTCAGGCCGGCAACGCCAAAGCGTTCGGCCAGCACGGTAGCGCCGTGGTAGTAGCGCTTACGCCGCAGTTCGTCCGCGCTCAGGCGGGGTTCGCCGCGGGTCAGACGTTCATAGTGCGCCTCGATGGTCTGCATGGGTCCGGAGCAGGTAGCCAGGATCAGCCCCAGGCGCGGGCCGAGGCGGGCGGGGTCGCAGCGGGCCTGTTCGAGCGCCTCGGCGGCTGCGACAGCCGCCAGGCGAATCCAGCGGTCGGTCAGCGGCGGCAGGCGGTCGGTCTCGAGCCGCAGCGCGGCGTCATCGACCAGCCCGGCCAGCGGTCCGGGCGCCTCGCCCAGGCGGGGATCATGCACCACCGAGAAGGCCGGGCGGCCAGCACGGAGGGTCTCCAGGAAGGCCGTTTTCCCGCCGCCTCCCGAGCAGACCACGCCCATGCCGGTAACCATGATCCGCCTGCTCACGAGAGCTCTCCCACCCTGACGACGACGGCGTAGTTGTAGCCCAGGTCCGTGCTGGCGAGGGCCAGGACATGGCGGACCGTGGTCGGCCAGGCGCGGGAGTCCAGCGCCGGGAGGCCGGTGCGTTCGGGCCACGGCCCCGCGCCATCGCGCAGGGCACCAAGCAGGCAGGCCAGCGAGACGAGGATGGAAGCGCTCTCGATGTAGCCGGTGTTGAAGCTGGTGGCGATCCAGGGAGTGGCGCTGCCGCCGCCGAGGGCTTCCCAGGCCTGGAGCGCCTTCAGGTCCTGGGTGTTGCCCTGCGGCGCCCAGGCGCACAGGTCGATGTCGGCAGGGCCAAGCGCGGCGCGCTCCAGGGCGAGTTGTACGGCACGCTTCAGCCCGTCGGGATCCAGGCTGGGCTCATGCAACGGCGCCCCATCCATGCTCATGGCGTAGGCGAGGATCTCGCCCAGCACCGGCGCGCCGCGGGCGCGGGCGGCCTCGAGGCTTTCCAGGCAGAGCACGGCAGCGCCCTCGCCCAGGGTCTTGCGGCGCGAGTTGTCGAGCCGGAGGCGATAGTCCAGTTCTTCGGCGCCAAGATTGAGGTAGCCGATGTAGTCGTAGTTGAAGAAGGTCTGATCGTAGACCTCATCGGCGGCGCCGGCGAGGATACAGGGGGAGCGGCCCTCGCACACCGCGTCGAAGGCATAGGCCAGGCTCTGCAGTCCGGCGTGCGGTCCGGGCGAGAGAGTGGCATTGACCCCCCGGAGCTGAAGCGCATGCGAGACCCAGCCCGCGGTGGAGTTGGCGGTGATGTTGGAGAAGCAGGCAATGTCGGCGCCGGGGCTGTCTCCGGCGAATACCGCATCCATGTGACGGCGTTCGGGAGGGCCGTTGCAGGCTCCCAGGACCACGCCGGTGCGCCCGGCGTTATCACGGCCGATGCGCAGGCCGGCCTCGGCCAATGCCAGGCTGGCAGCGAGGGTGGCCATCTGGCTGATCTTGTTCATATCGCCGCAAGCGGTGCGCCGGAGGCCCTGTTTGAGCACCTCCGCCGCGACCAGGCCGACCCGCTCGGCGCGGACTCCGGGGGCGCGGATGGGCTCGGTCACCACGCCGATGCCGACGCCAGCTTGGCGCAAGGCCTGCAGGTGCGGGTTCAGTCCCGCGCCGAGGGCGGACACCAATCCCAGCCCCGTGATGGCCACCCGGGCGGCCTGCGCCTCCGGCGAAGCGCCGGCTTTGTCCCAGCGCGTGATGACGACGGCGGCGTTATTCCCGCCGAAGGCGTAGTTGGCCTTGATGAAGGCATCGTACGCTTGCGGCCGGGGCAGGTTGGGCACGTAGTCGAGATCACAGCCGGGCCGCGGCTGGGTGAGGTTGAGGGTGGGCGGGATAAACCCGTCATTCATGGCCAGAATGCCGCAGGTGGCCTCGATGAGGCCCGTGCTTCCCATGCAGTGGCCGAAGAACGACTTCAGCGAGACCGCGGGAAGCGGCGCGCCAGCGCTGAAGGTAGCAATGCCGCGACTCTCAGCGCCATCATTGGCCAGGGTGCCGGTCCCATGGGCGTTTACCCAGCCCAGGCTGGCGGCGGGCAGGCCGGCATCGGCGGCGGCTTCGGTAAGAGTCTTGGCCACGCCCTTGCCCGCGGGGTCTGGCGAGGTCGGGTGATAGGCGTCCGCCGAGGTGGCGTGACCCGCGATGCGGGCCCGGCAGGGAGCTTCCCGCAGCAGGGCCGACTCCATCTCTTCGACGACCCAGAAGCAGGCTCCCTCACCGATATTGAGGCCGGCGGGGAGGGAGAAGGGAGCCAGGCGCCGGTCCGACAGGGCCCGGAGGGCATTGAATCCGGCCAGGTTGGCCAGACAGAGCGCGTCGGCGCCGCCCAGGAGCACCCGCTTGGCATAGCCACGGCGGATGAGGGTGTGAGCCAGGCCGATCGCCACCGTGGTCGAAGAGCAGGCGGTGGTGACGACCCAGGTCTCGCCGCGGATTCCCAAGGCGTGCGCCAGCGCCTTGCCAAAAGCGTAGTACTGGGCCTGCAGGTTCATGCGTTCACTGAAGGCCTCCGGCGCTTTCCCATGCTTCCAGCGGTACAGGCTTTCGCCGGAGCGTAGGCCGCCATTGCAGGTCCCGAGCACCAGGGCGGTGTCAGTGCAGAGGTCTTCGGGCTGGAGGTCGGCGTCAGCGAGGGCGCGGCGGGCGGCGCAGACCGCGTACTTGAGGTAGGCATCGTCAAGATCGGCCCGTTCCTGGGCGGTGAGTTCGGCCTCCGGGGAGAAGTTGCGGATCTCCCCGACCAGGTCGGTGGTGAAGCACGAGGCATCGAGGCTGGTGGCGGGCGCCAACCCGTGCCGACCGGCGCGCAGGCTGGCCAGGACCTCGGCCGCCGAGTTGCCGATCGGGGTCAACATCCCCATCCCCGTCACTGCCGCCTGCAGACGCACGCCCTGTCGGCGCAGGGGCTTGCCCAGCACCACCTTGCCGGCCTCGTAGGTGAGGGGTTCAAGATGACCGCTGAAACGGCCCTTCTGGCGGCGGAAGAATTCGCTCCAGACCGTGATGAACTGCTGGTAGAGTTCGTCGGTGGACAAGGTCGGGTGCTGGGCCACGACGTTGGCGCCGTTGTAGTGGCTCCAGGTCCGGTCGAAGATCCGTCCCTGGCGTTCCAGGCGGTCCCAGTGAACCGATCCGGGGTAGGGGGTGAAGAGGAAGAACTCCGCGGTCCGGATACCGGCTTCGGCGCACAGGGCCAGGATGCGTTCGGCGATGGAGTTATCGTCCCAGTCGCGGCCGAGGGCAAAGGACCCGAAGAAGCGAATCTGCCGATCCTCGAGACGACGGACTAAATCGCACAGCATGGTGCGTTCGCGCGGCGAGCCTTGCAGGGCGCGGATGGACAGCGGATCGACATTCATGGTGCAGTAGAAGTTGGACACGCCGACGCGGGCCGCCAAGTCAAGGAAATCGTCGTCCGTGTTGAGGGCCATGGTCGAGGCGACGAAGTACTTCTTGCCGAGCGGCGCCAGGGCGGCAAAGAGCTCGCGGGCATAGCCGACCATGCGGCGCTGGGGAAAGAACAGCGTGTCGTCGGCCAGGTAGACATTCTCGAACTTCAGCGTCTTCACCTCGGCCACGATCTGGTCAATGGGGCGGAAGCGTATCTGCGAGCCCATGTGGGCGGGGATGGCACACATGGCGCAGTTGTAGCAGCAACCCCGGGTGATCTGGAGCAGATCCTCGTCCCAATCGTAGGTCGTCTTCGCGTAGAAGAGGTCGCGGCGCGGAATCCGCAGTTTGGCGACATCAAAGCGGCAGCCGCCGATGTACTTGGGCTTGAGCTGCCGGGCCGCGGCGTCCTTCAGGATCTGTTCCCAGGTCGGCTCCACCTCGCCAACGTTGACGGCATCAGCGTGTTCGAGACACTCTTTGACCATGAAGGAGGGGAAAAGCCCGCCCATGATGACCTGCGTCCCGTGGCGGCGGAAGCCGTCCGCGATCTCGAACGCCCGCGTCGCCTGGGGCGTGAAGCAGTTGATCGCCACCAGGTCCGTCTTGGCGGCGTAGTCGATCGGGTCGCCCGCGTTGTCGTCGAGCAGCTCGATCTCGACCTCGGCCGGGGTCCAGGCTGCCATGATGGGAATGCCCAGCGAGGGCGGCGTGGTGAAGTCAGCCAGGAAACTCTTGACCAGCCCGGTCACTTCGGCAGAAGCCGACAGGAAACGCTCAAACCTGGGATAGACGAAGGTGACTTTCATAGGTCAGAGCACTCGGGTTCCACGGCGGACCGCCCAGAGGGCCGCAGTGCGGGCATAGAACTCGTCTAGCGGGAGCTTCGTGCGGAGCACGCTGTTGAACATGTTGTACTTGGCCAGATCGCGGTCGCTGATCTGGTCCTGCGAGCGGGCATGAAGGGCCGTTCCGGGCATGGGCGTGAGGAGGGTATAGCCTGCCAGTTCGACCGGGTTAGCGGCGGCAAACTCAGCCAGGGCAGCGAAGTCGTCGCGTCCGTAGTCAGGAGGGATGATGTGGTTGCCGCGCAGCATGATGCCATTGGCGGAGCAGACCTTGACCGCGGCGCTGATCTCCTCGACCTGCAGGGCCTTGTCGTAGCGTTGCAGCTCCTCCTGGCGAAAGGACTCGAAGCCGCAGATAACGACCTTCAGACCATTGGCCGCCAGCTTCTCCAGCAGGCGTGGATGGTGGGCCAGCGTGTCGGCGCGGATGTCCATGATGAAGATCTTGCGGATGCCTTCTTCTTCGATGCGGGTGAACAGCCGGTCGATGAAGGTGGTATCGATGATCGAGTTGGCGTCGGCGAAACGCACCGCGATATACTCATCGAGCGTCTTCAGTTCGGCGATCACGCTTTCGATCTCGCGTTGCAGGTAGGCGCCGTTGTACTGGGGCCAGATCGAACAGAAGGAGCAGCGGTGGGGGCAGCCCAGTGAGGTGAAAAGGTACGTCCCCGGGCCGTTCGTCTTGCCCACGACATAGGCAGGCAGCCAGGGGCGGAGCAGCGACCGGTCCGGCACCAGGAACTCGGTGGTGGCGGGGTTGCCTCCGACCGCGACCGGGGGCGTGGGGCGTAAGTGGCCGTCCTCGCGCACCAGCAACCCCGGCACGGAGGCTGCCTTGCCCCCCCTGGCGAGGGTGTCTGCCAGCGTTCTGAAGGTCAGGGCCGAGGAGCCGGGGCAGAGGATGTCGATCCAGGGCTGGTCGAGGTCGGCCGGGCAGAGGGTCACGTGCAGTCCGCCGGCCACGGTCACGACCTCTGGATTCCAGCGTTTTGCGGTGCGCAGCAACTCCAGACCGGCAGGCACTTCGGAGGCGATGAGGGTGACCCCGACGAGGTCGGGCTGGAAAGCCTCCAGGTGTTGCCGCAGTAGCTCTTGCGGCTCGGGCGCCTGAGGCCTCAGGTCGTATTCAGCCTTCATCTCAAGCAGGCGGACGTCGTGATGGCGCACCGCGGTCGCCACGGTCAGCAGGCCCAGTGGCGGCCCCACCAGCTTGCGGTGGATGAACGGCCGTGAGGCGTCGGTGGCGTGGTCGAGAATGGCGTTGTGCGGCGAGCGCGGCGGATTGACGAGTAAGATGCGCATAGAGGAGGGTCTCAGAGCCGCCGACGGACTAGGTCGAGAGCGGCCGCAAGCAGTTCGCTACGCTCGAAGACCGCGTCAACTAGGCGCAGCCGCAGCGCCTCGTCGGCACTGAGAATGCGCCCGCTCAGAATCAGCTCAAGGGCGGCGCCCCGGCCCACCAGGCGAGGCAGTCTGACCGTGGCGCCACAGCCGGGCATGACCTGCAACGAGGCCTCCGGAGCGCAGAAGAGGGCATTGGGGGTGGCGAGCCGGGCCTGGCAGGCTAAGGCCAGTTCCAACCCGCTGCCGAAACAACAGCCACTGACCGCGGCCACCACCGGAAACGATGCCTCGCTCAGGGTCTGCAAAGCCCAGGTGAGCCGCGTGACCATCTCCAGGTTGTCCGTGAATGGCTGCGTCCGAAAGCGCTCGAGGAGCTGCGGCAGGTTGGCGCCACTGGAGAAATGTCGGCCGCTGCCGTGGACGATCAGCCCCCGCAGGCGCTGGGCTGGCAGCCTCACCTCGAGGATGTCGAGGAGCGCGGCAATGAAGGCGTCGTCCATCTCGTTGCGGGGTGGCGCGTTCAGGGTCAGCAAGCCGAAGCCGTCACGCGCTTCGAGGGTAACGGGAGGAGCGTTCATGCTGGTCACGCTTCCCCCTCAAGGACGGCGAGCCCGAAGGCATGGTCGCCGGTGTGACTGATCGAGATATGGAGGCGCTGCTGGCTGAGGGCTGACCGCAGAGGCAGCGGCACGCCGTGCAGGCGCGGCGCCCCGTCGGGGTCATGGCCGATGTCGACCTCGCGTTCGCCAAAGCCGCCACCGGCGCACGTCTCGGGACCACGGGCAAGCGCCAGCACCGCTCGCTTGGCGGCGATGACGCCAGCCAGACGCCGCACCGGGGCGTCGACCAGACGGGCCCGCTCTTCGGCGCCCAGGCAAGCCTCCTCGGTCGCCTGCCGGGCCGCGGCCACCTCGCTGATGCAGCACTCTGCGACGTGAACGATCATCTGGCCTCAGAGGGCCTGGCCTGGCAGGCCGCGGCGGCCAGCTTGCAGAAGTCCTCAGCCTCCAGCCGCAGGGCCTCTCGGCTGGGCAGATTCCGGGCCGCCGCCACGGCCCGCATCACTGCCTGAATCTGGGCGCAGGTCCGTTCGGCGGTAAGCTGAGTCAGGCGTTCCCGGGCGCGAGGGAGCAGCTCCTGGCCGTCGACCACAGCATCGATCAGGCCCATGTCCAGGGCTTCTTCGGCACCGAAGACCGCGCCGCGCAGCAGGGTCTGGATGCAGGCGCCCCGGGGCAGCAGGTCCCGCAGCCAGAGAGCCGCGCCGAAGCCCGGCACGAAGCCCTGCTCGACCTCCGGCAGGCCAAACAGCGCCGTGCGTGCCGCGATGCGAAAATGGCAGGCGAGCGCGATCTCGAGACCGGCGCCGAGACAGGCCCCACGGATCGCCGCCAGCACCGGCACCGGCGCCTCGGTGAGTCGCGTCAGGAGCGCCTGTCCTTGCTCCAGCCGCCGCCGAAAGGCGTCCGGAGAGAGCTCCTTCAACTGGCGCCGCAAGGCCGCCAACTCGGCGCCCGCCGAAAAATGGCGACCGCTGCCGGTCAACACGGCGCCCTTGATGCCGAGGGCGTGCAGGCAGGCGGAGAGCTGGCCAAGGTCGGCAAAGACCGGGTCCGGCAACTCGTTGCGCGGCGGACGGTCGAGCTCCAGCCAGGCCAGCTCACCTTCCACGCGACAACGCAGGATGGGCTCTGCTGAAGGTACGGGCGTGTCCACGTCTACTCCCGCTTGAATGAGCCTGCATGAAGAAAGTTCAGCGTGTACCGAAGAACCTTCGTGTTCCTCATCATGAAGGTGTGCGTTGCGTGCAGCACAAGATGCTCCTTCATTCCCTCGACTTGAGTGCGCTCGACGGACACCTTTCCATCGTCGGCCCCCGGGATCAGGAGACTATTGATCCAGTTGATCGAGCGATCTCCGGCAATGATACCCAGCTCAAAGCCGACCGGTCCGAGTCGATTGGGAGTAGACGACGGACCGGTGCCAAGCTCGCTCCCCGCTGGACCGTTCAGGCGCCGGAACAACCACCATCCCCCCAGCCGATCCACAACCTCACTGCCGCGGTTGGGTGGACCCAGCATGACCACCCGCCCCAAGCGTGGGTCAGTCTTGCGGCTGAAATAGCTGCGGACCAGAATGCCCCCCAGCGAATGGGTGACGAAGTGAATCCGCGTACAGTCCTTGAGGGTCGCGCTCGCCAGCGCCGCGCCGATCGCCGCGTCACTCAGGTGTTCCACCGTATCCGTGCGCGACGGATAGCCGACGTTCAGGACGACGTAGCCCTCCCGCCGCAGGAACTTCTCCATGACCGACAGGCTCGCCGCCGTCCGGCACAGGCCGTGCAAGAGAATGACGCCCTCTTGCGCACTCACATTGCAGGCAAGGGAGGCTAACATGAAGAGGGGCATGAGAAACCGTCGAGGTCTGGGGGGCACATCCATCGTCTTGCGCTCAGCCCAGGAACGTGCAGACGTACTCGCAGAGCCCGGACTTCACCTCGATATCGAATCCCGACTTGGCCGGGACCTCGAACTGCTGGCCGGCGGCATAACATGTCAGCCCCGCCTTGCCCCGCACCTGCACCTCACATTCGCCGACGGTGATCTCCATCCGTTCCGCCTTATCCGTGCCGAAATGGAACTTCCCCGGGAAGATCACCCCCACGGACTTGCGGGTGCCGTCCGCCAGGAGAATCGTGTGGCTTAGAACCTTCCCATCGAAGTAGACATTCGCCTTGGCCACCACGGTGACCCCTTTGAACTCCAAGGTCGCGCTGTTCATCGTTGCTCTCCTGCGAGTGTGTTTTGTTACTGCGGTCAGCGACCGAGCGCTTGCGAGGTCCGCTGAACCGTCTTGTTAGCCGGGAATCTGCGCGCGAGGTCACGGCCGACGCTCGAGCCGGCCAGGGACAGGCACAGCCGTCGCAGTTGCCGGATGCGTTGCAGCCGTTGTCCCACGGCCTCCTGGCTCATATCAAGCTTCATCGCTGATACTCCTGAGGTGCTCTATGTCATCCTGGTCCTGGCCACTTCGGCGAAAGGACTTCAGCAGGATGAGACCCGCCGGGGAGACGACCTTCAAAGGCCGCCCCTCCCACGCCACGGCACGGCGGGTTTCCCATGCCGCCGCGGTCTCGGGGGTCACCAGCAGGAGGTCAAGTACCAGTTCTTCCCCGGTCTCCAGCTCAATCTTGACCAGACGGTATATCTGGATTTTCCCCCCGTGGAACTCCATCGGGGCGCCACTCGAGGTAAAGCCCAAGGGCTCAACGGCGCGCTTGGCGCGGAACCGCGAATCGAGCTGGATCAGCAGATCGATGTCCAGGGTCGCACGTGGCAGGCCGTAGACAGCCATCGCCAAGCCGCCGCACAGCGCATAGTCGATGCCCTCTCCAGCGAAGGTCCCCGTCACGGCCTTCAATTCGTCAAGGATATCCATGGGTAGCGCCTCTTGCGGCGAACGTTGCGGCTCACCGGCGCGGTACTCCGACCGCCAGGCCTCAGGTTAGGTTGCGCGCAACCTAACCCGACCTGTGCAAAAGAGAGACCGTCTGGAGCGCTGAAGGCGCGCGGCCATACCAGCCCAGGGCAACGCCCTGGGACTGGGACGGTTATGGGTTTGAGCCCTGTAGGGGAGAGCTATCTGTTCTACGTTCGCGCCGAGCTCGCATGGACCGCCCCTTCAGGGCTCAATCCGCGCTGTAGACGGGTACCCAGGGCGTTGCCCTGGGCGCC
>CAIZKT010000859.1:0-9466 GCA_903933565.1 uncultured Victivallales bacterium
CGGCGCGGTATGGGACTGAGTCCCGGGGGACACGGGACTCTTTGGAGTGCCTGCGGCTTGACGCAGCTTTTCCCCCTGGCGCCGGGTCCCGGGCAAAGCGGTGTCGAGCCACCGGCAGTCCAAAGCTTGGCCTGGCGGCCAGCGCGGTATGGGACTGAGGCCAGGCGCCTCTCCAGAATAGTGGCCGCCAGCGCTCGCCTGAGGCCAGGCGTCTCTCCAGAAGATGTCGTAGCGAACGAACTATCGAGTCAAGGAGGTTTCCGATGACACTGCTGCCCCGATCGATGGCGCTTTTGGTGGCTCTGGTGGCGACCCTGGCCGCGGGCGTGGATCTCTACGTTGCTCCGGACGGCAATGCTGTTGGCGCGGGCACCGCGGCGCAACCGTTTTCGACGCTGGCGCAGGCCCGTGACGCGATTCGGGGGTTGAAGCAGGCCGGGCCGTTGCCGGCGGGCGGGGTCACGGTCTGGGTGCAGGCGGGCGTCTATCCGCTGGCGGCCTCGTTCACTCTGACGGCGGCGGACAGTGGCACCCTCGAGGCGCCGGTTGTGTACCGTGCGGTGAAGGGTGCTGACGTGTGGCTGTCCGGGGCTGTGGCCATTCCGCCGGAGCGCTTTGGCCCGGTGACGGACGCCGAGATCACCAGGCTGTTGCCCGAGGAAGCTCGGGCGCAGGTCGTACAGGCGGACCTGCGGGCCGTCGGGGTTCCGGAAGACGTGAAGGAACTGCCCGACAAGTTCAGCGGCTTCACCGGCGTGGATCCGTTGCTCATGCAGGTGCTCTGCAATGGCGAGTGGATGACCTGTGCCCGCTGGCCGAACGAGGGTTTTGCGAAGTTCGAGGAGATTGTCGACACGGGTTCCGGCCTGCGCGACTACGTGGCGCAGAGCGAGAAGCGGTTTCGGCCGGGGGTGTTTCGCTATGCTGGCGAGCGCCCGGCGCGTTGGAATCTGGATCGGGGTGTGTGGATGCTGGGCTACTGGGCGCGGGCCTACGTCTGCGACGTGGTGCGGGCCGGCGCCATCGACACCGCCAAGCGTGAGATCACCTGGAAGACGCCGCTCGCTTTCGGTCTGGACACCTGGGGCGCGAATCGGTGGTTTGCGTTCAATCTGATTGAAGAGCTCGACACGCCCGGGGAGTGGTACGTGGATCGGGGCAAGGGCATTCTCTACTTCTGGCCGCCGGCGTCCATTGGGAGTTGCCGCGTGGCGGTGGCTGGCCTGCCGGAGCCGATGGTGGTGTTTGACCGGGCGGAGAACATCACCTTCGACGGGATCGGGTTCGAGGGTGGCCGGCAGGACGCGGTGGTGGTCAAGGGCGGCGCGAATGTGTGCCTGCGGGCGTGCGAAATCCGCAACGTCGGGCGCCATGCGGTGCAGCTCATCGGCGGTAAGGGCCACCGGGTGGTGGGCTGCGATATTCATCACGTCGGCTACAGCGGTGTGATCATGACGGGCGGCGATCGCCAGACCCTGGAACCGGCCGGCTTCGAGGTCGTGAACAACCACATCTACTGGACCAACCGGGTCAAGCGTACGCACGCCAGTCCGATCAACATGAACGGCGTCGGCATGCGCCTGGCGAACAACCTGATTCATCACGCGCCGCACAGTGCTGTGTTCTACGGTGGCAACGACCTGATCATGGAGTACAACGACATCTACTGGTGCCATTACGAGACGGCCGAGGGCGGGGTTTTCTACGCCGGCTACAACTGGACTTTCCGCGGTAACGAGATTCGCTACAACTACATCCATCACATCAACGACAGCCTTGAGGGGAGCCCCACGGACGTGCGGACCGTGCATCTCGACGACTGCGTCGCGGGGACCGCCTTCCGCGGCAATGTGGTCTTCCGGGCGGGGAACGGGGTGGCGATCTGCGGTGGGCCGTTCAACACGGTGGACAACAATCTCTTCATCGACTGTCAGGTCGGCGCCGAGCTGGAGACGCGCGGGCTGGCCTGGTGGGAGTGGACGCGCAACCCCGACGGCACGGTTTCCGGACGGGACCGGCGTGCCAGCCACGGGTTCTCGACGAACAACGGTCTGCTGAACGGGCTCAAGAGCGTCCCGTACGACCGCGAGCCCTACACCAAGTACCCGCATATGGCCGACCTGCTGAAGGTGCCGGACGCGGATCTCGGCGCGCCCTGGTGGTGTGGCATTACGCGCAACATTTCGATCAACGGCGCAGTCAAGCGTGTCGACCGTAAGGTCAAGCCTGAGTGGGCGACGATCGAGAACAACTGGGATGGCCCGAACGATGGCGACCCTGGCATCGTCGCGCCGTACGAAGGGGATTTCCGCCTGAAGCCCAATGCGCCGGCGCTGGCGAAGACGGGGTTCGAGCCGATCCCGTTCGAGCGCATCGGGCTGGTGAACGATGGCACCCGGCGTTCCTGGCCGGTGCAGGCCGAGCCGCCGCCGAAGGATTTCAAGCCTGCCTGGCTGGTGCGGCGCGAGTTGGAGAAGAGGATGCCGCTGGGTCTGCCGGTGGTGACGGTGCGTCGGGCGCCGGCCGCGGTGGGCATCGACGGGGTCATCTCCGAGTGGAACAGCGGCGAGGCCTATCAGGCTGAGATTTTGGAGGGGACGGCGCTCGGCAGTAAAGCGGCGTTACCGAGCACGGCCTGGATGGGGGTGGATGACACGACCCTGTACGTGGTTTTCGACAACCTGGTTGATCCGAAGGCCGACGTGGTGGGGGGCCACACCTGGGGTCAGAGCGACGCGGTCGAAGTGGCGTTGAGCGTGGTTGAGGGCGATGCGCCCGGCCCGATTCTGATCTGGCGCGGCTACACCGATGGCCAGGTCGAGACCAGTGACGAGGCGGGGGCACCCAAGGCGAAGGTCGAGGCGGCGCTCAAGGGCGTCCGCTACGCCTGCAAGCTGGTGGCGCCGGGCGCTTGGACGGCGGAGTTGGCCATCCCGTTCGCGGCCATCGGCGTGGCGCCCAAGACGCGCAACCCGCGCCTCCTCTTCAGCCTGGCGGTGCGCAAGGTCAATGGGGACCACTGGGTCACCTGGAAGAAGGCGCCGGGCGGCTCGTGGGATGTGCGGCGGGGCGGGGTCCTCTGGCTGGAGCCGTTTGGCAACATTGCGCTCAGCAGTTCGATGCCCTCGCAGGGGAACATTCACGTGATGGGCAAGTCGGGCAGTGCGGTTCCGGTGCTGATGAAGGCGGTAGCGGGCTGCGAGGTGGCCACCTGGGAGAACCCGGTCGGCTGCCGGGTGACGGCGGCGACCGGCGATCTGCCCGCTGACCGTTGGGTGCCGTTCAGCTTCACCTTTACTCCCGAGGCAGACGGGGTTGTGGTGCTGATGCTGATGGGCCGCGGGATGCGCAGTTCGCTGGACAATGCGCTGGTGCCAGTCTGGACCTACACCGACAGCGTCCAGGTCGACGGCGCCGACCTGCTGAACGGCGGCTTCGAGGAGGTCGGGGCAAAGGGCATGCCCACGGGTTGGGAGCCTGCCGGGGCGCCGTTGCTGGTTCGCGATGGCACGGTTGCGGCCGCGGGCGCCAGCTGTGTGAAGACCTGGCATGACGGGCGAATGACGCAGCGGCTCAAGGTCACGGCCGGGCGGCCGGTGACGGTGCGCTGTCTGGTCAAGGGTGAGCCCGCGGCGGGGAAGTGAGTGGGAGGGCGTCGCGGGTTGGCCGCCGCGGCGCCAGGGTTGTATGTTCCCGCGAGAGCCGCCCAGGGTGTTGCAGGAGCCTCTCAGGTCTCGTTGTCTCTTCCCACGCTGCGGCGCCTGTGAGTGGTGGCGCCGACGAGGTCACGGTATGATGCGACTTCTGATCTTCTGCACCGCACTGGCGCTGGCGGCCCGCGCGCTGGACCTGCCGACGGTCTCGCTGGCGGCCGTGCCGTGGTCCTGTTCTGAGGGTGTGACCCTTGCCGATGGCGTGCTGTCCCTCGACGGTGATCCGACCGGCTACCGACGCGCCACGCTGACCTTGCCGGGGGAGGCCCTTGCCGGCAGGACCTTCCGTTTCTCCGTTCAGGCGCTCACCCAAGGCATGACCCAGGCCAAGGAGGTTGCCTACGCCTCCCCGAAACTCAAGATCATCAACCAGGCGACGAACGCGGTCATGGCCGTGAATAACTTCGGCACGCAGGAGCGCCCGCAGTGGACCCCCGTGGTGGTGGAGGTGTCGGTTCCCAAGGGCCACACGGCCCCGATTACGCTCGAGATTGGCCTGCAGTTTTGCTGCGGGCAGTTCAGGGCCAAGGATGTGAGTTTCGTCGAGGTACAGCCTTGGCGCTGGCGCGTGCTGGATGGCGACCACAAGAGCTACTTCGACAAGTGAGAGGGATTGAGGATGACTCGCCGTGAATTCCTCACGACTGCCGCCGCGGTGTCACTGCCTGCTCTGGCCGGGCGCCTGTCTGGCCAGCCCGTGGGGAAGCGGCCCAATGTGCTGTTCATTGCGGTAGACGATCTGCGGCCCGAGTTGGGCTGCTACGGCCGGACGCAGGTGATCTCGCCGAATCTGGACCAACTGGCGGCCACGGGCCTGCGGTTCACGCGTAGCTACTGCCAGCAGGCGGTGTGCTCGCCCTCCCGCACCAGTCTGCTCACGGGCATGCGCCCCGACTCCACCCAGATCTACGACCTCGAGACCCACTTCCGCAGCACCATCCCGGAGGTCGTGACGCTGCCCGAGCACTTCAAGGCCAATGGTTACTTCGTCACGGGCATCGGCAAGATCTTTCACGGCGGGCTCAACGACGATCGTTCGTGGAGTGAACCGTACCTGAAGGTCGACGGCGGCAAGGGCTATGTGGAGGAGGACAATATCGATTGGGTGAGCCGCATCGTCGAGACCCGGAAGGCCAACGGTACCCCGCGGCCCGGGTACGCCGCCTACAGTTTTCCGTACGAAGCCGGCGATGTACCGGACCATGCCTACAGCGATGGCCGCATGACCGAGATCGCCGAGGAGACGCTGGACCGGCTGTCGGCGCAGAATCAGCCCTTCTTTCTGGCGGCGGGCTTTCAGAAACCGCATTTGCCGTTCAACTGTCCGAAGCGTTACTGGGACCTCTATGATCCGGCGGCTCTTTCACTGGCCAGCAATCCCTTTGCCCCCGAGGGATGTCCGCCGATCGCTCTGCACAACTCCAGCGAACTGCGGGCCTACCGTGGGGTGCCCGCCGGCGACGCGCCGATACCCGCCGATCTGGCACGCAAGCTCATCCACGGGTACCACGCCTGCACCAGCTTCACCGACCACAACATCGGCCGGCTGCTGCGTCGGCTCGAGGCGCTGGGTCGAGATCGGGATACGCTGGTGATCGTCTGGGGCGACCACGGCTGGCACCTTGGCGAGCATGGGCTCTGGTGCAAACACACCAACTTTGAATATGCCACCCGGGCGCCGCTGCTGCTGCGTGTTCCGGGCGCGACCACGGCGGGGGCCACCTGTCGGGCGCTGACCGAGTTCGTCGACATCTACCCCACCCTCTGCGACCTGGCCGGGCTGCCTCTGCCCCCGCACCTCGAGGGCAGCAGTTTGGCGCCGCTGGTGCAGAATCCCGGGCGCCCCTGGAAGAGGGCCGCGTTCAGCCAGTATCCGCGGGGCGCGACCATCATGGGGTACTCGATGCGCACGGAACGTCAGCGCTACACCGAGTGGATTCGCCAGGGCGGTGCGATCGAGGCTACCGAACTGTACGACTACGAGGCTGACCCGAATGAGAACGTCAACTTGGCCGTTCGTCCGGAGCACGCTGAACTGAGCGCACGCCTCGGCGCGATGCTCCACGAAGGCTGGCGCGCCGCGCGGCCGTCGGCGTGATGCTACTCTCCCACGATCTCGTAGCTGCCGGTTCCGCTCCCCGAGAACTTCGCGGTGTCGGGGGTCAGGTCGGCGGTTGCCACGCTTAGGGCGCCGGTGCAGAAAACCAGCGGGGTGGCCCGGAATGGCGGCGAGAAGGAGATGGATTCGCCCGGGGCGGCGGTGCCGCGCAGGATCCGTTCATTCATGCGGTTGGAGCGCGTGTCGTAGCTGAACACGCCGAGCAGCGCCAGCGGTCCGTCGCTTGCCGTAACCTGTAGCGTGTGCAGGCCGTAGGGGAGGGGGCCCATGCCGCGCCGATTCTCGAGCCACAGCTCTTGGCCGGTCGCGGTGCGGAAGGCGGTGTGGGTCGGCTGCCGGAGCGCGTCTCTGCCGTCCACCTGCACCTGCAGGGTGCCGCCGTCCGGTCGGTCCACGTAGGCGACCGAGAAGAAGGTGCCGACGGCCGCCAGGGTGACCGACTTGCCGGCGGGCAGCATGACTTGCCGCGTGCCGTAGGGGGCGCCCCAGTCGGACTCGAAGGCCTGCGGCCGCAACTCCGCCAGCTGCCAGCGCGGGCTTTCGACGCCGATCCACTGCCGGTCTGGCACGATCTTGGCGTCGGTGGCGACCAGGCGTGCCTCGGGACCGGTGACCTCCACGATATGGCGGTCGCCCAGCGTCAGCCGACCGGTGGCGAAGGTCGAGTTGCGGATATCGCGTCGCGCCATCGGGGTGCAGAGGTTATTGGGCCTCGGCTGGCCGTCAACGCAGACCTGCACCTTGGGGTCCGCGGAGGTTGCCCAGAGGTTGACCACGGTGTCGTCCAGGATGAATCCGGTATCCCGGCGCAGGCGGGGGCACGGGGCGGTGTAGGTGCGGATGTCGCCTTCCCAGCCGAGGGTATGGGGGCTGAGGCGTTCAGGCAGGCGCAGTTGTGCGCTGCCCGGCTCGATAGGGTCGACCGCGGCGAAGGCGCGCTCGAGCTCCCGAGACCAGAGGTAATGGGCATACGCTTGGGGATGCGCATCGCCCGGCACCGGCGCGATCAGCGGCCCGTGGCGCGAGGCCAGGTGGAGGGCCTTGCCGAAGTCGATGAACGGGATCTGGTAGCGCAGCGACAACTCCTTCAGCGCGGCGGTGTTCTCGACAAACCCCTCGCGCCAGTCGTTGACCGAGAGGATGAACTCGACGTTCGGATAGTGCCGCTGGAACCAGCGGATGGCGCCTTCGTATTGCTCGATCTCGTCGACCGGGTCGGAGGTCCAGTTCTTGCCATAGCCGAGGGTGACGAGGTCAGGGACCGGTCCCTCGGGTCGGCTGCAGACCTCGGGGTAGAGCGCCTGCCAGGTCTTGCCGGGACGATGGCCGTTCTCGTACCCCGGGGGAAGTGCGAGCGCGGCGTAGTCCGCATAGCCAGAGTGCGCTTCGCGGACAAACGACCCGCCGCAGGCCATGACGTTGTGCATGATCCGGTTGATGGGGAGGTCGAATCGGCGCAGCAGGGCCGCGCGTGTCCGGCCCCAAGCCGAGAAGTAGAGGTTCCACGAGACGATGTAGTCGTTCCACTCCGGGTGCCCGACTTTGGTCCCGTCGAACTCACGTTGGAGCGGTTGCTTGAAGGTCGGCGACTGGGGGTCTTCGTCGTAGAGGTAGAGGGGCGGGTTAGCATCGCCGTGGTCGGAGCTGTAGCCCAACTGGAGGATGTGCAGCGGCTCGCCGCGCCAGAGTTTCTGCATCGTCCGTGGCAGGTGCCGATAGAGGCTTGGCAGGGGTCGCGCCGCAGGCAGGCGGTTGCGTGCGGCCGGGCCACCGACCAGGCAGGGGGAGTAGATCCAGAGGTCGCGGTTGGCGAGATTGGCGAACTCCACGGTCAGGCCGATGGTGTGAGGGCGCTGGTTCTCGGGTGCGGCCGGGTCGAGGGGCAGGGGCTGGGCGGGGCGGATCCCGCTGATCTCCACATTCTCGAGTCTCAACTCGAAGCCGCCGCTGGCACCGGAGAGCGCGCTGCCGATGGGCACAGGCGTCAGTTCACCCCGCACACAGGCAGCAAACGTACGCTTGTCGTCCTGGCCAAAGGTGGCCGGGCTCCAGTCCCCGGGCGCGCCGTCGGTCTGCATGGCGCTGAGGACAGCCCTGAGAGCGCCTGGCTGCGACTGCTGCCCGAACACCGACAGGCTGACGCGGTCGCCAGGGTCCAGGCCAGCCTCGCTCAGCAGAACGAACTGGGAGAGGCGCTTGCCCGGGTGGATGACGACGAGGTTGTCAACCGGGAAAAGCGGGCGGAACTCCCGGACCTGGGGGGCACGGTAGACTTCCGCGTCACGGTAAGCGTTCTGATCCCAGCCGGGAATCTCCCCGCTGCGGAAAGCGGTGGCCTTACCCGTCCGGGCGCTCTCGAAAGCGTGAAAGTCCAGGCCCGGGTTGAGCAGCAGGTTCAGCGGCGGGCTGGTCGGTAGCGCTGGGGCGGCCGGGCTGGCCACGCCCGGCTGCCCGTCCGCGGCCGCCGCCCGGAAGGCAAGGGCGCAGGCGGCCAGCGCGATCATCGGCCCATGGTTTGAGCTCATGCTGAGGTTGAGAGGTGAGCGTTTGCCTGGAGTCTCAGACAAGGCGGTGGCGGAGCGGGGCGATCTCTTCGCGGCTGCTCAGAGGTTATCCCAGATGTTGCTGGTATCGCCGTAGTTGTATGGCCCCCACGCCCTCTGCGACGGCAGCGATTCCGTGTGACCGTCACAGAAGAGGATGTTCACGTTCGGTTCATGCACCCACGGGTTCATTGGCCGACTGGGAGCGGTGGGGGGAGTGTAGGTGTTAGCAGCGCCAGCCGGGCCACCGTAGGGCCGACAGTAGTTCACCTCCCAGTGGCCGTGACTAGCTCTCACGAACGCCGAGACCGGCGTCGCGACCAGAGACCCCGAGTTGCTGAGTTCCGTGTTGTCTGCCATCAGGGCTGTGCCGGAGGGCTTGGGCACGTAGCTGTCCAAGGGCTGGCCGGCGAGTGAGCCGTACAAGCCGTAACACCAGAAGCCATCCGTGGAGTCGGAGGGGCAACGGCGGATTGCATTGTCGCCGAAGTAGACGTTCAGAGCGCCATCCCCCCAGGTCTGGGGAGCGGCTGCCTGCCAGCTATACACGAGCCGACCATCGAACTCCTGGACATACATGAAATTGGCCACCCCCAGCTGCTTCAGGTTGGACAGGCAGCTCGCTTGTCTGGCCTTCGCCCGCGCTTTGCTCAGGGCCGGCAACAGCATGGCTGCCAGAATCGCGATGATGGCGATCACCACCAGCAATTCGATCAGCGTGAAGAGGCGGACCGAGCGAGGCTTTCTCATGCTGCGACTCCTTTTCCGACAGACGATGATGGGAGACATGGGCGGCGCGTCCTCTCGACGCTCCTAGTACCTACGAGAACATAGGGCCGCCGGCAGCAGTATCCAAACAGGTCAAGTCGGGCGCAGGTCAGTTTCGTAGGGGTTTCTGTTTCGATCGTCTCCGCGTCCGGCGAGCAGAACGGGTCCCTTGACTCTTGGGGGAGACTTCCCGCGGGACGTGTCGCGAATGCCAGACGCCGCGGAGCGCTGAAAGCGCGGCCATTCCTCAGCCCAGGGCAGCGCCCTGGGAATGGAATCCAAAACGAGATTGAGCCCTGCCGGGGCGGCATACCGACAGTCCA
>CAIZKT010000860.1:0-1616 GCA_903933565.1 uncultured Victivallales bacterium
AGGGAGGCAGGCGGGGTCTTGCCGACGGCGGGGATACCGCGAACCCGCCCGGAACGGGCGCTGGCATCGCGGGCTCCAGGGAGGCAGGCGGGGTCTTGCCGACGGCGGGGATACCGCGAACCCGCCCGGAACGGGCGCTGGCATCGCGGGCTCCAGGGAGGCAGGCGGCATCATGGCAGACGCCTGCCAGATCTCGCGGGGGGCGCTTTCTTGGAACCGCCCTGTCGGCAGGGCGAAGTCGCTTGTATTCCTTAGCGGCCCAGGGGATAGTGGGCGTGCCGTGCGGCTTTTGCCAGCGTCTGCGTAGTGGAGGTACAGTGCCATGGTCGCGTTCTGCAATCGCGGTTTCGCCTACTTCATGCTCCTCGGCGCCGCGGCGCTATC
This sequence comes from uncultured Victivallales bacterium, assembly GCA_903933565.1. GTDB lineage: Bacteria > Verrucomicrobiota > Lentisphaeria > Oligosphaerales > JAFGRS01 > CAILUI01. The sequence continues at coordinate 385 of CAIZKT010000860.1, forward strand.
GGTGCAGGCCCAGCCCGCCAGCCTGCCGCGGCTCCTGCCCGCGGTCGAGGTCGAGGATGTCGTCTACACCTTTGAGCCGGCTAATAACGGCTCCGGTCCGCTCTGGGGCAATGCCTCGACCTGCATCGTGCGCCTCGGCCAGGAGGTCTTTGCCAGCGGCCTGGAGACGCTGAAGGACGTCCAGCCGCTCAACAACGTGCGCTGGCTCCTGTTCCAGCGCGGCGCTAAAGGCTGGGACTTGCGCCAGAGCGACCCCATTGGCCGCACCCGCGAGCCCTGTCCGCTAGGCGTCTTTCCCGATGGGCGGCTGTTTCTCTCGGTAAACCCGACGCTGACCGAACTGAACGTCCGCAACGGGCCTGCCGAACCGCAGATCCTCGAGTTTCGCGCCGCCAAAACCAAGGCAGCGTACAAGACCCTCCTGCCCATCTGGGAAGGGACTCCGGCGTTCAGCGAACACTCCTACCGCAGCTTCGCCGTAGACGGACCCAACCGCGAGTTGATCCTCTTGCAGAACATCGGCTATGGCCACGCGGAATGGTCCTTCTATGACCGGAACGGCGCCTGGTCGGCCAAGGGCAAGATCACGTGGCCGTGGGGCGCTGAGTATGAGAAGCCGGAAGCGGTCCGACTCTGCTACCCCGCGCTGGCGCTGCGCGATCGGGCCGTCTACTTCCTCGGCGTCAGCGACATCGTCGAGCCGAACCTGGCCTGGCGCGCCGCCAAGAAAGCGATCACGGGCCAGAACTGGGACTACGACTTCCGCCGCCTGTTCTTCGCCTGGTGTCCGGACCTCACCAGCGGCGGCTTCAGCGAGTGGATCGAGGTCGCCAGCCGGGAGAAGACCTGCGGCTGGATCATGCCCTGCGATGTCTGGGTGGCGGCGGACGGCGCGGTGCATCTGCTCTGGCGAGAGAAGGCCCTGGACGAGCGCTTGCGGGAGAAGTTCTATCCGGGGGAGAAGCAGAGTCACTCGCTCGACTACGCCGTGTTGCGCGAGGGTAAGCTGACCCAGCGGACCACGCTGGTCAGGAGTGACATCGGCATGAGCGACCTCTTTGATATTTCTGGCAAGACCGCACTCGTCACCGGCGGTAGCCGCGGTATCGGCCTCATGATCGCAAGCGGTTTCATCGAAGCTGGCGCGAAAGTTGCGATCTCATCGCGCAAAGCCGACGTCTGCGATGCCGTCGCCGCCGAACTCGGCCCCAACTGCGTTTCGTTTCCTGCCG
>CAIZKT010000861.1:0-1547 GCA_903933565.1 uncultured Victivallales bacterium
ACGTTCTGGGCTTTGTCGCCGCCGATGCCGATGTTGATCGTCTTCGCGTCAGGGAAGGCCTTCAGCCAAGCGGCGTTCAGCACGCCCTTGTCGAGCGGGCTGCCCCATTGCTGGGTGATCGAATCGCCGACGAGGAGTACGTCACAAGGCCCTGGGTTGGCCTGGACGTAGGTGACCAGCTTGGCGTGCGTATCCACCCAGGATGTGCCACCCCAGGAGCCGGCGGATGGTACGGCTGGCCAGAGCTGGGGGAGGTGTTGGTTCACCTCGCGGCCGGGCCGGCGTTCGAACTCTGGTTTGGCGATGAAGGCTTTCTCTTCGGCCGTGAGCGGCCATCCCGTCGGCTGAGGGTCCGCCGGCTTATGGGCGTATTCGAGGGCGGGTAGGGCTGAGCCGAGCAGCAGGGCGGCCAGGGTGAGGCGTAGGTTCATGGGAGGGGGCAGAAGGTCTGGTAGGCTTGGAGGGCTCCGCCAAGGAGCATGAGGAGCGCCGAGGGTATCAGGCGCAGGCCGCGATGCTGATCGTGAGGTTTGGCCATTTCATTAATTAGGTCCAGCTGTCCCAGGCAGAAAACTTGAGCGCCGATCAAGGTGATCGGTAAGCCTGACCAATACTGCAGGCCCATCGTCACGAGGACCAGGACGGTCGCAAGATGCGCGTAGATCTTGACGGCCATGATGAGGCCGCGTTTGTACGGGTTCTCTGCGGGCCGGATCCTCATCTGCCAGGTTTCGCGACCGACGATGTGGGGCTCGGTCATCTTGGTAGGTGGCACTTGCATTCAGCGGGCGGCCAGTTCGGCTTTGCTCTGGCGTGTGCGGAGGGTCAGGCGGATATCGTCCGCGTATTGGGCGCCGAGTTTGGGCGAAGCCTGGCCGGGTTGGCCGGCGCTGCCGGCACCGATGTGGACGACGAGGAAACCGGCGGTGGGCGGCAGGACGCAACGGGTCGTGAGGGTCTGCCAGCCGGCGCCGCCGTGCATGACTTGGAACTGCGCGCCGCTACCGAGGACCTGGTCGGCGGCCGGGGGCCAGTTGCCGACGATCGATGCGGGGTCGCCTTCGAAGACGTAGACCTTGGCGATGAAGCGTACGGGCTGCGCATGAGCCGGGCGGGCGTCATGGATGTTCGCCTGCAGTTCGACGTAAGCCTCGCTGGAGGTCAGGAGTTCCGTGCGCACGGACTTGAGGTCGATGACTTGGAAGACGTCGCAGGATTGGCGGGGGCTGTTGGGGATGTTTGGTTCGCCAGCCGCCTCGAGGAAACGCAGGGCGGTGGGATGGCCGGCGACGGAGGCGACTTCGCTGGGGTCGCCGCCCCAGGTGAAGATCTCGGAGGGGAAGCCGTCGGTAAGGCGACCCTTGAGCGCATCGAAACTACCGTCCCGGATGCCGAGTGGGCGCGTCTCGGCGTGTTCGGCGCGGGCCGAGAGCAGCCAGCCGAGCGAGGCGACGGTCAGGCCGACAGCGAGGAGCATGGCGGCAAGGCCAAGCGTCCGGCTGCGCGAGGGGAAGTCGATCGGCTTGGTGGGGGCGGTTGCTTGGTCG
>CAIZKT010000862.1:0-6293 GCA_903933565.1 uncultured Victivallales bacterium
ACCACATTTGACCCAGGGTAGCGGCACTCTGGCCTCAATACTGGGCTCTGAGCCACAGCCCCGTTGGGGCAGGGAAATGCACCTGAGTTGTAACCTGAGTAGTTACCCCCAAACTACTTTTTTCATCGCGTCTTCTTGACTAAGTCAATTGAGACAGTTATCTTTGCTGGTGTTGAGCGAATCCCTAGCCTGATTTAGAACGAGGATAGTGGAGCACATGACGGCAAACACAAACCCTACCGAGAGTCGCCGCGCCCTTCAGGGGGCGGGATGGCCGGTTCAGGTCTGCGCCTGTAGCGGCCGGCCGTGAACCGGGTCGTGCCCTGGCACGACGCCGGACGGGGGGCGCGCTCCTCTGCCCTTTCACGGTCGGTTCTGAGCGCTTGGATAAGAGGTCTGTTACCTGAGAACACAAGCGGGCCACCGCGCCCGAAGCAGGATTAGGAGTAACGAAGATGACGACGACGATCAGACAGCAGGCGATTCGAGTGGCCGTGAGCGGCCTGGTGTTGGGTGCCGGACTCGCCTTTGGTGGGGTTCCCCTGAACAACCTTCAGGGCGTCGGGGGCGTGGCCTTCAACCCCCTGGCTTACCCCTCCGGACAGAATGCCGAGGAGGACAAGGATAAGGGCGGCCTGCACCTGGCCTTGAGCCGGCCCCAGATCGGCGCCTGGTACGTGCGGCTCGGCGACGTGAATGTAGACTGGGTGGCTGGGGGCGTGTCCGAGACCTTCTTCAAGCGCCTGGAGCTTTCGTACGGCTACGAGATCATCGCCCCGGACGGCGCGGACAACATCCACAAGAGTAACTACGGCGCCAAGGTGCTGCTGCTCCCGGAGAATGCCGGCGACAACGCCTTCGTGCCGGCCGTCTCGGTCGGGGGTCTGTGGAAGACCACCGACGTCAACACGGGCGACACCATTGATGACGCGGGCTGGGACGCCTACGTGGTGGCAACCAAGCTGATCACGCAGTTGCCGCGCCCGGTGCTTCTCTCCGGCGGTCTGCTCTACACCGACGAACTGGTCACTGGCGTCTTCGGTCACGACGACCAGCACGACCTCACCTGGTTCGCCAATGTCGACGTGCTGCCCTTCTCCTTCCTGGCCGTGGGCCTGGAGTACAAGGACGGGGCGCGCTTTGATGACTTCCAGAACGCCAGCTATTGGGACGCCCATGTGGCCTGGTTCGTCAACCCGAACCTGACCCTGGTGGGGGCCTATGTGAATGCCGGTGACAGCGATCCGTCGTCCTCCAAGACGGGCCTCGGCGACGGCTTCGTCCTCAGCGCCCAGTACGCTTTCTGAACCACCTCTCGCAGTGCGGGGCCGGCCGGCAGAGACGGCCCGGCCCCGCGGCCCTGTTTTGAACCCAAGCCATAAGGATAAACGACCGTGAGTACCCTTGGAACCGACACCCTCGCCCTGCACGCCGGCCAGCAGCCTGACCCGACCACGGGAGCCCGTGCGGTGCCCATCTACCAGACCACCTCGTACGTGTTCAAGAGCAGCGAACACGCGGCCAATCTCTTTGCCCTCAAAGAGTTTGGCAACATCTACACGCGGCTGATGAACCCCACCACGGATGTCTTTGAGAAGCGTGTGGCGGCTCTCGAAGGCGGCACGGGCGCGCTTGGCGTCGCCTCCGGGCAGACCGCCATCACCTACTCGATCCTGGCGATCACCCGCCTCGGCGACGAGATCGTCTCGGCCAACAACCTCTACGGGGGCACCTACCAGCTCTTCCACCACACCCTGCCCAAGCTCGGGCGCACGGTCCGTTTCGTCAACTCGCGGGATACCGACGCGGTGCGCCGGGCGATCACGCCGAAGACGCGGGCGGTGTACGCTGAGACCATCGGCAATCCGAAGCTGGATATCCCGGACTTTGAGGCGCTGGCAGCCATCGCCCATGAGGCCGGCATCCCGTTCATCGTCGACAACACGGTCGGGGTGGGACTGGTGCGGCCGATCGATTTCGGCGCCGATATCCTCGCCACCTCGGCCACCAAGTACATCGGCGGCCATGGCACCTCGCTGGGCGGCGTCATCGTCGATTCCGGCAAGTTCAAGTGGAACAACGGCAAGTTTCCCGAGTTCACCGAGCCCGATCCGAGCTACCATGGCCTGGTCTACTGGGATGCCCTCGGCAACGTACCGGGCCTGGGCAACGTGGCCTTTATCCTCAAGGTCCGAGTCACCCTCCTGCGCGACATCGGAGCGGCCCTGAGCCCCTTCAACGCGCACCAGTTCCTGCTCGGGCTGGAGACCCTGCCTCTGCGGCAGCGCCAGCACTCGGCCAACGCTCTGGCTGTCGCGAGCTGGCTCAAGACCCACCCGCTGGTGAGCTGGGTGACCTATCCCGGACTCGAGAGCGACCCCAGCTACCGGCTCGCCACGAAGTACCTGAAGCAGGGCTTCGGCGGACTGGTCGGCTTCGGCATCAAGGGCGGGCTGGAGGCCGCCAAGAAGTTCATCGACTCGGTCAAACTCCTCTCGCACCTGGCCAATATCGGCGACGCTAAGAGTCTGGTGATCCACCCGGCCTCGACCACGCACCAACAGCTCACCGCCGAGGAACAGCGGACGACCGGTGTCACCGCGGACTACATCCGGCTCTCCATCGGCCTCGAGAACGTCGAGGACATCAAAGCAGACATCGACCAGGCACTGAAGCTGGCTACGCGGTGAACGGGGACCTGCCACTCACAAGGAAAGAGGATACGATGAGCACCATCTATACCGACAATTCACTGTCCATCGGCCGCACGCCCCTGGTGCGGCTCAACCGGGTCACCGACGGCGCCCCGGCTACGGTCCTGGCCAAGGTCGAGGGACGCAATCCGTCCTACTCGGTCAAGTGCCGCATCGGCGCCGCCATGATCTGGGACGCCGAGAAGCGCGGCGTGCTGAAGCCCGGGGTCGAGATCATCGAGCCCACCAGCGGCAATACCGGCATTGCCCTGGCCTATGTCGCCGCCGCCCGCGGCTACAAGCTGACGCTGACCATGCCCGAGACCATGAGTATCGAGCGCCGCCGCGTTCTGGCCGCCTTCGGCGCCACCCTCATCCTGACGCCCGGTGCGGAGGGCATGAAGGGGGCCATCCGCCGCGCCGAAGAGATCGCCGCCAGTGAGCCGAGGCGTTGGTTCCTGCCGCAGCAGTTCAAGAACCCGGCCAACCCCGCCATCCACGAGTCGACCACCGGCCCGGAGATCTGGGCGGACACCGACGGCGCCATCGATGTGCTCGTCTCCGGCGTCGGCACCGGCGGCACCATCACCGGCGTTTCGCGTTATATCAAGAAGACGCGCGGGAAGCGCATCCTGTCGGTCGCGGTCGAGCCGGCCGAAAGCCCGGTCATCACCCAGAAGCTCGCCGGGCTGGAGCTCAAGCCGGGACCGCACAAGATCCAGGGCATCGGCGCCGGCTTTATCCCCGACACCCTCGATCTGTCCATCGTGGACCGGGTCGAGCAGGTCAGCAGTGCCGACGCGGTAACCTACGCTCGGCGCCTGGCGCTCGAAGAAGGGCTGCTGGTGGGCCTCTCCTGCGGCGCCGCAACCGCCGTCGCCGCCCGGCTGGCCAAGCTGCCCGAGTTCGCCGGTAAGACCCTCGTGGTCATCCTGCCGGACGCCGGCGAACGCTACCTGTCCACGGTATTGTTCCAGGGGGTCGGCGAGCCGTAAAGCGGTTCCACCGCGGTACCGGTCGGGGATCTCGGTTCCCATTCCGATCCGGCCGGGACGCGGCGGATCGCCTGGAGGGCGCCTGGTGTCATAGGAGGTTGCTGCAGTCGCGGTCGCCGTCGGCGACCTTGCCACACGCACTCCACCTGGCCGACGCGCGATATGGACTGCGTGCGGCAGAGGGCCGCGGCCGCGGCCCGTCGACGCCGCTTTCACTGCCGACGGTACGACGGCGGTCGTTTCTTGGAACAGCCCTGCCCCGCCGACACGGTTACCTTGCAGCCGCCGACTGCCGTATTATGGTTGCTGCCTGCGCGGCAGCGGGCAGTTCCCTGGCTGAGGTACCCCCTTTCGTGGGACTGCCCTGCGTCGGCCGACGTGTAAGGCGCCCGCGGGCAAAGCGGCCAAACCATGATCTCGACCAACGATTCCATCGAGCGGACGGCCGCGGCGCTGAAGGCGCTGCGCCTCTTTCTCGCCGTGGGCCTGATTGGGCTGGGCGGCAGCGGCTGCGCGCTGAAGCGGGTCACCATCAACGCGCTCGGTGACGCCATCGCCGATTCCGGCTCCACCTTTTCGTCGGATGATGATCCCGAGCTGGTCAAGGCCGCGGTCCCTTTCAGCCTGAAGTTAATGGAGTCGCTCCTGGCCGAGAGCCCGCGGCACCGCGGCCTGCTCACCGCGGCCGCCAGCGGCTTTACCCAGTACGCTTACGCCTTCGTGGAACAGGAGTCCGATGAACTGCGCAAGACCGACCTGAGCCGCTCTCGCGAGTTGCGGGCCCGCGCCAAGAAACTCTATCTGCGGGCCCGGGACTACGGCCTGCGCGGTCTGACCCTCTGCCGAAAGGACTTCGTACCCGCGCTTGAGGCCGATCCACGTGCCGCGGTGGCGAAGTTGACGGCGGCGGACGTGCCGTTGCTGTACTGGACGGCTGCCGCCTGGGTGGCCGCGGTCACTGCCGACAAGACCGATGCGCTGCTGATCGGCGACCTGCCCAAGGTGGACGCCATGCTCGAACGTGCCCTTGAACTCGACGAGCGCTTCGAGCACGGGGCGCTGCCGGCGTTGATGATCGCCTACGAGACGGTGCGGCAGGGCGTCGACGGTGATCCCTATGTGCGCGCCGAGCAACGCTTCCGGCGCGCCCTGGAACTGTCGGAGGGGAAGCTCGCAGGGCCCTACGTGAGCCTGGCGGAGTCCGTCTGTATCGCCACAGAAAACCGCGAGCGCTTCGTGCAGCTTCTCGGCGCGGCTCTTGCCATCGATCCTGGCGCCGCGCCGGACTCACGCCTGGCCAATGTCATCATGCAGGATCGCGCCCGCTGGTTGAGCGAGCACGTCGACGACTACTTCCTGCCCCCGCTGGATGAGAAACCGTAACCCCAACCCCGGTGTACCGATGCAGTCTTTGCTCTCACGGTTACGGTCATTGCAATGGCGGGCGCTTGCCGCCTGCCTGCTGGGCGTCACCGGCTTGGCCGCGGGCGCTACCTATGAACTGAAGGTCGCCACCGTGGCGCCGGCCGGCACGTCCTTCCATAAACACTTCGAGGACTTTGGCGCACAGTGCGCCCTGGCCCCCGGCGGCGGGGTCGCGCTCAATATTTTCCCCGGGACCCAGGGCGGCGAGCCCACCATCGTGCGGCGCATGCGCGGCAATGCCTTGCAGGGCGCGATGTTGACCGGGGTCGGTCTGAGCCAGATCGACGAGTCCGTGACCGCGCTGCAACTGCTGCCGATGGTGTTTCGGAACTGGGACGAGGTGGACTTTGTGCGGACTCGGCTCGAGCCGAGGCTTGAGAAGATTTTCCTCGAGAAGAACTACGTCATCCTGTTCTGGGGCGACGCGGGCTGGGTGCGCTTCTTCTCCACCAAGCCGATCCTGAGCCTGGCGGACTGCAAGACGCGGCGCGTTTTTGCCTCGTCGGGCCTGCCCAAGGCCCTGGAGATGCTGACGGCCTACTACACGCCGGTGGAACTGGAGCCGGATAAGATCCTCCTGAGCCTGCGCAACGGCATGATCGACGTCGTGCCCATCCCACCCTTTCTCGCGAACTTCAGCCAGGTGACGACGAAAGCAGATTACATGCTGGACCTGAAATGGGTGCCCGTGGTGGGGGCGATGGTGGTGACAAAAGCGGCCTGGGACAAGCTGCCGCCGAACGTCCAGGACTACGTCCGGGAGGCGAGCCGCAAGGCTGGTAAGAAGATCCGCACGGACAGCCGTCGCGAGGACGACGAAGCGATCAAAGCCATGGTCCAGAAACAAGGGCTGAAGGTGACCGTGCTCTCCGCTGAGGCCGAACAGATATGGCGCGCCGAAATGGACCGGATCAATGCCCGGATTCGCGGCCATATCGTGCCGGCCGACATGTTCGATACCGTGCAGGCCGCGCTCCAAGAATTCCGCGCGCAACCCGCCCACCCGTGAGCGGCCGCCGCCGGGCGGCCACTGCCCGCGAGGCCGCGGGCAGTCCACCGAGTTAGTTGGAGCGGCCGCCGCCGGGCGGCCACTGCCCGCGAGGCCGCGGGCGGTCCACCGAGTTAGTTGGAGCGGCCGCCGCCGGGCGGCCACTGCCCGCGAGGCCGCGGGCGGTCCACC
>CAIZKT010000863.1:0-7849 GCA_903933565.1 uncultured Victivallales bacterium
ATCAACGGCTTCATCTACTGCTGGTACCGCGCCGACTATGAGCCGAAGATCGAGCAGCGGCTCGGCCACGCGATTCACGAGGGCCTCCTCAACGCCCAATACCGCGACCAGTTCACCTTCACCATCATGTGGGAGAACGGCTGCGCCAAAGGCGTCAAGGACGAGGCCGACCTGCTCGACAACGTGCTGCCGTTCTGGATCAAGAACTACTTCGCGCAGCCCTCGTACCTCAAGATCGACAACAAGCCGGTCCTTTTCGTGTGGCAGCCCCGCATCCTGCTCGCCGAGCTGGGCGGCCCCGAGAAGACGAAGGTCGCGCTCGATAAGATGCGCGAGCAGTGCCGCAAGGCCGGCTTCGGCGGCCTGCGCGTGATCGCCTGCATGGACGCGGCCAACGCCAAGCTCGGCGCGGACATCGCGGCCAGCGGCTGGGACGCGGTCACCGGCTACGGCCTGGCGACTGCCGGCGTCAAGACGGTCGGCGAAGACGCGGCCGGCCTGTCCTACCGCGACCACGCCGACGTGCTCAGCCGCTACAAGCAGACCTGGATCGACCGAGACGCCAGCACCGGCGACGTGCCGGACATCCCGAACGTGGTCATGGGCTGGGACGAGCGGCCGTGGGGCCGCGTCAAGCGCGGCAGCCACAGCTACGTCAAAGACCCCAAGGCCGAGAACTTCGAGGCTGCCTGCCGCGACGCCAAGGCGCTCGTCGACGCCAAGCCGGCGGGCCGCTGGGACAGCAAGATCGTGGTCTACGACAACTGGACCGAGTTCGGCGAGGGCCACTACATCGAGCCGACCACGGGCACGGGCTTCACGTTCGTCAACGCCATCAAGCGCGTCTTCTGCACCGCGTGGGCGCCGGAAGCCGTGACCGACATTGTCCCCGAAGACGTGGGCCTGCCTCCCCCGCAGCAGCGCTACGAGGCGGTCCGCGCCGGATTCGGCGGCCGCAAGCCGTGGCAGTCGATCCGCATCACCGGAGATCTGCTCGCTGATTGGACCTTCGACGCCATGGCTGGCGACGGCACACTCGCGGATGCTTCGCCGAACGGCTGCCGCCTCAAAAGCGAAGGGCTCACGCTGGAAGCCGGCCGCGGCGGCCAGGTGCTGCGCTGCGGCGAGGGCGGCGCCGTCGCGCCCGTCCCCGCGCCGTTCTTCAATCCCGGTGGCGTCACCGTGACCCTCTGGTGCAAGCCCGCCGAAAAAGGGCAGAGCGACCGCTGGATGCTCAACACGGTGGGAACCGGCACGGATGGCTACCGCCTCGGGCTCGGCGGAGGGCGGGTAGACTGGCAGGTGCCGCGCGAGAAGTGGAGCCATTCGCTGATCAGCCCGAAGCCGCTGCCCGTCAACGAATGGTCACACGTGGCGGCCACCTTCGACAACAAGGTCATGCGCCTCTACGTGAACGGCAAAGAGGTCGGCACGCTGGAGCGCCGCGGCTTTATCAATCCGGGCGACTCCATCACCGTCGGCGCGCACGGCGCCGACATGGACCGCTCCCGCTTTCGCGGCTCGCTCGACGACGTGCGCGTCTATCGGCGCGTAATGCCTGCTGACGAAATCGCGAAGCAGGCCGGCGGACAACGGTGAGTGCAGCAGGGTTGTGGACGCACAGATGCGGGTGTACCTGCCCGGAGGACGACGGCGTGTCATGTGTGCGGCAAGGAGGGCGAAACAATGAAGACTGAGGTGTTGCTGTTGATTTCGTTCTCGGTTGCGTTTTTGGCGGTTGCGAGGGCCGAGGACGTAAAGGTTTTCGGCGAGGCGTTCCGGGTGGAGGGAGTAGGCGACAAGGCGATGGCGTTGTGCCTCGAGGGCGATAAGCTGTATGCGGGCGCAGGTTCGTGGTTGACTGTCTACGACGTGTCGAAACCGCTTGCGCCGCGCAAACTCGGCGAGGTGGACGGTTTGGGCGGAGTACGCCAGATCGCTGTGCAAAAAGGGATGGCGTATGTTTCCACGCGCGAATACGGATTGTGGATCGTCGACGCGACGAAGCCGCAAGAGCTGCGTATCCGTTCCCGTTTCGACTGCTGCGAACTCGCGACCGGCGTGGACGTCGCGGGCGATGTCTGTTTCCTCGGGCAACGCCAGAACGGCGTGGAGTTCATCGACGTTTCCGATCCGGACAATCCGCGCCATATTGCGATGCGCAAGACGGACGAGTCCCAAAGCGTCGTCTACCGCGACGGGTGGCTCTATTCCGGCGACTGGGGGTCGGCGAACGTCACCGTCTTCGACGCGCACGACATGAAGGCCATCCGCCAGACCGACCACGTGGAACTCTACGGTTACGGTGACGGCGTGTGGCTGCAGGGCAAGTACCTGTACGCCGCCACGGGACACCATTCCAAGCACCGCAAGGTGTCAGGCGGCGTGATGACCTCCGAGATGAAACGTTTCGGCGATCCCGCCGACGGCGGCGGCATGGGGCACGGGCTCGACATTTTCGACGTCGCGGACCCGGCACATCCGAAACGCGTCGGTCGCGTGGACTATCCGCCATTCTACGCGCGCGGACTCGACATGTGGACGCCCCGCACGTCTGGCAACTTGCTGTTCGCTTCCCAAACGCACAACGGTGTGTTCGCCGTGGACATTTCTGACAAAACCAATCCCCGCACCCTCGACCGCTGGGTTTCGCCGAACCCGAAGCATCCGGAATGGCCGAGCGATTGCGTCGGATCCGTGGCCGTGGCCGACGGCGTCGTGTACGCGGCCGTGAACGGCGCGGGCGTTTTCGCAATTCCGTGTCCGCGCGCGAAGGCGGAGTCATTCGACCGCGGCGCACCGCCCCAAAACGCATCCTTCCGCGAACCGTATTCCGTGGATGCGTCCGCCTGGCATGTGTGGAAACCGCTCGACGTCGGCCAGGCGCGTGGCGTCGCGGTGAGGGGCGATGTCGTCTACGCCGCCTGTGGCGACGCGGGGCTTTACGCCTTGCGAATTCTGCCGAATAACGGCGGGTTCAAGGAGCTCGCCAAACTGCCGGGACACGGCAAGGTGTTCGATGTGAAGGTGGAAGGAAACCGCCTTTACACGGCCGAAGGACATGACGGATTCGGCGTGTACGAGTTGGACGGTGCGGCGCCATTCAAGGAAGTCGCGCGGCTGCCGAGAATCTCCGGTGAAAAGAACCTGGCGCTTTACGTCCAGCCGGCCGTGCCGGGTTGGCTGTTCTGTTCCGATCGCCGCGGTTTCGAGCTTTATGACGTCCGCGCGTTGCCGGAATTCAAGCACGCGTTACACAGCGGATCGTGTCCGGGTTGGGATAAGTACCTCGCGAACGGTTCGCCCGACGGACGTCATGTCGCGTTCAACAACGCCCACACCTCCCTTATGTGGTTTGACCTCGCCGCCGTTCCCGTGCCGCGGCAGACCGTTGAGACGAAGGTGAATCGGCTGTCCCTTTCGAATGGCATCTGCACCTTCCGCGACGGGCTGTCCATCGGCAGCGCGAACGGCAGTTACATGTTGCTCCAGCCCGACGAAGGCGATCCGGCGGACGGAAGCCAATGGACATACCTCAAGTTGCCGGCGGCGTTCCCGGGCGATGGACGGAGTGACGCGATCAACGGCATTCCGCGTTCGGACGGTAAGCGGGTGGTCTTCACCAGCCGAATCAGCCGCCGCGCCGCGCTTTACGATTTCACGGACGCCGAGTGTCCCAAGTTGCTGAACGCCTGGAAGTTCTCCGGCAATCCGGACATCGCCGATTTCCACGCCGGCAAGGTGGTGATTCCCTGCGGTTACGCGGGCGTGTTGCTGCAAAAATAAGCGACCTGTGCAATAAGGATCGCCGCCCCCGGCGCTGAGCCATGGCCATGCTGACGGTGGCCGGGCAGGTCTGCCGCTCCCTAGGGCTTGCGCACGGGTGTGCCTTTGAGCAGACGCATGTGCAGTAGGGTCATCTCGTCAATCAGTTCGGCCAGCCTGCGGTAGTTGGCGGCGTACTGGCGTGCGGTCTCGGCCCTCTCCTCTCCCAGGTAGATCAGTCGCGTCCTGCCCTTGATGCTGACGGAGAAGTAGGGCTGCTTGTGTCGCGTTCCCATGACCGTGACACTGCCTCTCATCACCGGCCCGATGGTCTGGATCTCTGCCTGCGCCGCCGCCAGTCTTTCCCTGGTCTGTTTCAGACTCGTTTGCGCCATGGTTCCACTCCTGTTTTCCCGTTCGTTTCGGCTTGCATTCCTTGTGCTATGCGCTATAACATAGCACTAGGGCCGAACGACGGCAAGCCCGGCGGACGACAGGGCCTGAGGACGGCGGCAGAAGGAGACGGGCTTCATGGATGGGTTCAAGGTCAGGATTCGGGTCGAGATCGTGCCCGCGGGTGAAGCCGACGGCGCGCCCCGCGAAGCAGGCGGTATCAGCTACGTCGATGAAGAGGCCGTCAGGAAGATCTCCGCCGCGCAAGCCATCAGCATCGAGGACATGGAGGAGGTGCTGCTGGAGAACGCCTACGAGGTGATGCGGCGGGCACTCGGAGAGCACTTCGCCAGAGTGTCAAAAAGGGGGCTCTCGAGCGAGCCAGGCCAGGCGAGCTGATCGAGCCCAATGCCGTGCCGTACCGGGTGGACGGCGGGGTGGGTCGGTACGAGTTCACCAGCCATCGGGTCGAGAGGCCGGAAGGATGCTTCAACGCGGCGGTCGACCTCTTCGCCAGGCTCAAGGCAAAGGGCGTCTACCGCACCCGCTGGTTCCGCCGCAACGGGCTGTTTGCAGGCTGCACAGAGCTCTCGTACCGCAAGACCCTTGAGCAGCTCAACCGCACGCGACAACAACCTGGCGGCACCGTGCTGCGCACGCTCTGCAACGCCGCAGAACACGAAGCCGCTGCCGTGGTGGGGCATCTTGACCGGCGGGCCGGCGAACTGCTCCCGCTGCCGCGCTTCGGACATCCTGCGGTTCTACTGGGACGGCGAGGAGACGCCGTCGATTGAGACCCCTGTGTCGGACTTCTTTGCGGTGGGTCACAACAAGTTTGCGCGGGTTAACTCGCTGGCCGTCATCGTCAACCCGGCGTCGGCGTTCAACTGCTACTGGCCAATGCCATTCCGCAAGCACGCGAGGATCACGTTCACGAACGAGGACAAGGATGAACTGGGGTTGCTGACCTACCAGATCACCTATGCAGAGACCGAGGTGCCGGACTATGCCGGGTACTTCCACGCACAGTGGCGAAGGGCCGTGACGGAGCGCGCCAACCCTGACTACGTGATCGTCGATGGCATCCAGGGCAAGGGCAAGTATGCCGGGACGTTCCTGGCGTGGACGCAACTGTCCGACGGCTGGTTCGGCGAGGGGGAAATCAAGTTCTACATCGATGGGGACACCGGCTTCCCGACCATCTGTGGCACCGGGACCGAGGACTACTTCTGCGGGAGCTATGGGTTCCCCGAGACCTATAGCACGGCCTACGTCGGCAACGTGCTCAAAGCCGCGGGCGAGAACGGCCCGCCGAAGAGGAGCCTGTACCGGTGGCACATCATGGACCCGATCTGCTTCGACACCGACCTGCGTGTCACCATTCAGGCCCTGGGGTGGTGGCCGAACGGCAAGTACCAGCCGCTGGCAGACGACACCCCCCCAGCGCCTGCTCTACCTGTTGGATCAGGTCCGGGTGACGAAATGGCTTGCGGATGTAGGAGAACGCCCCGGCGTCCAGCATCTCCTGCACGCTGCTCTCCAGGCTATAGCCCGAGGCGAGGATTGCCTTGATCTGGGGATTCGTCTTGCGCATGGCAACGAATGCGTCACGGCCATTCATCCTCGGCATGTTCATGTCCAGGATCACGATGTCGATGTGCTTCCACGACTTCCTGTAGTGGTCGACGGCCTCGACCCCGTCATTGGCGGTGGTGACTTCGTGCCCCTTACTGCGCAACAGTCTGGCAGTGAACTCCCTCAGCATCTCTTCGTCGTCTACGAGTAGAATCCTAACGCTGGCAGTTGCCTTTGCCACCGGATTGCCCGCTTCTATCGCCCCCCGTGCCTCCTGCCGCGACAAGGGCAGGTGGAGGGTCACGGTTGTGCCCTTCCCGGCCTCACTGTCCACCCCAATGGCCCCGCGATGGTTGACGATGGTACCGTGAACTGAGGCCAGTCCCAAGCCCGTGCCTTTACCTGGCTCCTTCGTCGTGAAGAACGGCTCGAACAGACGTGCCAGGGTCTTCTCGTCCATGCCGATGCCGGTATCGGTCACCGTGATTCGCAGGTAGTCGCCCGGCTCAAGGTCGAACCTGCTCTTGCCGCAGAACTCCTCGTCCAGCCTGACGGCGTCGGTCGAGAACCCGAGTTCGCCCCCCTCAGGCATGGCATCGCAGGCGTTGAGGCCAAGGTTGAGCAGGACGTTCTGGAGTTGCGTCGGGTCGCCGCTGGTGGTCGGCGGCATGGCGTCAAGGCGCTGTGTGATGCCGATGCGTTTGTCGACGCTGCGCCCCAGAAGGGAGACGACCTCGGCCACCGTCTCGTGAAGGTTGACCGGCACCGTTCGGTATTTCCCCTGGCGCGCGAACGCCAGCAGCTTGCTGGTCAGGTCGCGGCTCCTGATACACAACCGGATGATGCCATCGATATACAAGCGGGATTCCTCGTCCTGGGTCTTGGTCAGCAAGAGGTCCGCGCAGTTCATGATGCCGCCAAGCTGGTTGTTGAAATCGTGAGCCACACCGCCCGCCAGCCGCCCCAGCGACTCCAACTTCTGCACCTGCTGAAGCTGGGCTTCGAGCGCAGACTTCTCTGCCTCCGCCTGCTTGCGCCCGGTGATGTCACTGAGCGTGACGTAGCTTACCGGCTCACCCTCGACATCCGGCGTGGTGGTGACGGCCAGCTGCACCCAGAATACGGTGCCGTCACTCTTGAGCATCCGCAGTTCGCACGCTTGCGGCCTACCGGGGTCGGAATCCTGCTTGCGGCAGAGGTAGTAGAGGTCAAGATCCTCCTTGAGGATGTACCGGGAGAGGGGGCCGCTGAGCAGCGTGCTACGAGCCACGCCCAACAGGGCGGCGGCAGCGAGGTTGGCTTCCTGGATCAGGCCCTTCTCGCGGAGTGTGACATAGCCGACCGGGGCCAGGTCGTAGAGGCTAAAATAGCGCGACCGCGAGGCGTCTAGTTCCGCCTGGGTGCTGCGTAGTTCCTCATTCTGCATCTCCAGCTCGATCTGATGCACCCGCAGCTCGTGGAGCGCCCGGCGCATATCCTCGGGCGACATCGCGACCAAGAGTGAGGCGGCTTCCTTCCGCGCCATCTCTTCGGCCTGCTGGCGCAGTTCAGCAGCGTCGTCTGTGCGAGTGAGCCTGTTGGCCATAGACACCCCAAACACCCAATCTGCGGATGCTAATGCTCGGCCTGCCCCCATTCAGGCGCCAGCAATCCCACATCCGCCCCAACACCATGCCAGGAAAAGTACTGTCGCCGGACCCGTGTGCAAGGTGGCCCAAACGCCAGCGCACTCGCACGAGACACCATCGGCCAAGTCCCGCTGGCCTCGCACCGCGTCACGCCTGCACCCCCTCTCCCATTCACCGCCCCATTTCCGCCCGAAACCTACCTCAGCCTTGACCTACCCGCACGACTCGCTACCAACGCCCCCGCCAACGCCTCTGATGGACTGTGATCGCGGCGGTGATGGCCGAACGCGAGAACGTGCGAATGGGGGGATTCGGGGGTTCCGGCTTATCGCTGTGAGCGGGGTGTGCTACCCTGGGGGGTCCGCTGTTGTCGCGGCTGCTCACACGCGGCATACGGGTCAGGCAGGGCGTTGACGGGCGGGGAGCCACCCAGGCCTCACGGCGCGACGGACGCCCGACCGGGTCCGCCAATGGCTTTCGTCGTCTCC
>CAIZKT010000864.1:0-28470 GCA_903933565.1 uncultured Victivallales bacterium
AATACGCGGTGGAGCCCCCCGCATCTCCACCAAAAAAACGCGGTGGAGCCCACCGCATCTCCATTCCCTTGGAGAGGCGCCTGGACGCAGGCGCGGGCGGTGGGGCCCACCGCATCTCCATTCCCTTGGAGAGGCGCCTGGCCGCAGGCGCGGGCGGGGGAGACCACCGCGTCTCCATTCCCTTGGAGAGGCGCCTGGCCGCAGGCGCGCGCGGTGGAGCCCACCGCATCTCCACCAAAAATACGCGGTGGAGCCCACCGCATCTCCAGCGGGGCTTCTGGAGAGGCGCCTGGCCTCAGGCGCGGGCGGCGGTATGTTGGGTGCTATCTATGTTGGCATTGAGCAGGAGCCCCGACCATGGCCTTTCGCAGCGTGACCTTCGAGCTTAGCCTGAAGCCCTTTAAGGATACTTCAGAGGCAACGATGGATGGGGTCTGTCGGCGGCTGTTCACGCAGTGGCTGGCGCTGAGTCGGCAGGCCGAGAGCATGGCGGTGATGCTCTGGGCGGCTGACGGCTCGGAGATCCTAGACTATCAGGGGCGCCTGGACGCCACCTTCGAGTGGTCGAAGTGGCAGGGCGTCGCCAACCCGCACACGACCTTTACCGGCAAGGACCCGAGCCGGGCCAGTATCCATCACATCCCGCGGCTCTACCTGCCGGACCCTCCCGAGTTCACCTACGGTTGGCTGCAACGGCTCGTGGTCCGACTCAAGGCGATCGGGACGGAGATCACCGGGCTGCCGGTGCGGGTGGGGGCAACCTTCGATCCCGGCCCGGAATTTGCGCTCTCGTCGTTCAAGTACGCCCGCCACCCCGAGATCTGCATGGGCGACACCATGGGCAAGGGCTCGATGGTGTGCTGCTACGCGACCCTGGCTGGGGATCGGCGACCCTACGCCGGCTTTCCCGAGGGCATCCCCGAGGGCACGGCTTTCGGCGCCTTCCTGGGCCGGCAGGCGCAGCACTTCCTCACCGATCTGGGCTTTGACTTCCTCTGGCTTTCCAACGGCTTCGGTTTTGGGCTTGAGACCTGGGGGTTGAAGGGGGCGCTCTTCGACGGCCGCCGCTTTGCCGCCGACCGTGGCGCCGAGGTGCGCGAGAAGAGCATGCGTTTCTGGCGCACGTTCCGCGCCGAGTGTCCCACCTTCCCGCTGGAGACCCGCGGCACGAACCTCTCCACCGGCATGGACCTGAGTTCGGACGCGGTGCCTTTGCGTGAAATCTACGACTCGGTGCCGCACCTGCTGCCGCCACCGAATTCGCCCTGGGCCGCGCTCAACGGCGACTTCGGCCTGGAGTTGATCGGCTGGATGTCGCACATTGCCGAGATTCCGGGGAAGCGTTTTCCGTTCCGCTTCTACATTCACGACCCATGGTTCCTCAACAGTCCCTGGCTGGACCGCTACCAGCGCGAGCCGCACGACATTTATCTGCCGTTGACGGTGAGCCGTCTGGATGCGGCGGGGCGGATACAGGTGCCGACGGACCTCAAGCTCCTCACCGTCGACGACTCCTGGGGTGATCTGCCGGACCAGGTTCCCAACGAGGTGATCCCGCACCTACTCGCGGCCCGCGAAGCGGCGCCGGATGCGGCCGGGCCGTTGCTCTGGGTCTACCCCTTCGATGAGTACCACGCCATGACCTTCGGCGAGCCGCCGCGGCTTGAAGAGGTCTTCTTCGGCGACTGGTTCATGCGCGGGGCGGTCAACTACGGCCTGCCCCTGAACACGGTAGTGAGCACGCGGATTGCGGCGGCGCTAGTGCAGCGCGAGGCGGCGGGGTTAGCGGAGTCCATCCTGGTGACTCCAGTGCCGGACGCGGGTTCGGCCTGGGACGTGGCGCTGGCTGTCGCGGTGGAGCGAGGGGCGCGGGTGTTGCTCTACGGGCCGTTGTCGCGCGCCGGAGCCTGGCTGCGCACGGCGTTGGGCTTGGCGCTGGCGGAGCCCCTGGAAGGCGAGTTTGAGCTCACCGTCCCGCCGGGCGGGGATGCCTGTCAGTATGCCACGGCGCTGCGGCACCATGGGCTGTTCAGCGCTGGCGGCTTGGGCGAAACGGCGGCCGAGTCCGGGGTCTCCACGGCCCTGGCAACCGCCCGCCGCGGCGGGGCGGAACGGGTGGTCATGGCGGCGGCCGACTTAGGCGCTGGCAAGCTGGCCTGGGTGCGCGGCACGGTGTCCTGCGACCCGCAGAAGGTCGGCGGGCACCTGCTTGTGCCCTATGACGCGGCCCAGGCCTTTCCGGCTGAGGCGCTCATGCGTCGCGCCCTGGCGAGCTTTGGCTGGGACCTGGTGCATGAGAAGGGCGCCGCATCACAGCCCGGTCCGATGCTCTGCGTCAGCCGACACCGCAATGGCTTCTTTCTGGCCGGGTACAGTCCGGACACCACGGTGGCGACGCAGTTGCGGATGCCGCAGGGGATACCCTTGCTGTCCGGCCTGGACACTTGGATTGTGGCTGGGCGGGCGCGCTACGCCATGCCGCGGGCCTGGTTCCGCGAGTGCCGCGTGTTCATTGAGCAGGAGGACAGCGGCCCGGTGAGTTGCCGGGTGCGCTACTCCGGCTTCCCGACCATTCGCCGTCGGCTTGAGATCAACGGTCTGCGCGGCGCCCGGCTGCGTTTCTTCCACGAACCCGGGAGCGAGGGTGGCATCGAGCTGACCCGCAACGCCGCCGTACCCTGCCTGGAAGCAGAGACCGTGGCTTACCGCGTCGTCACGGATCGGCTGGGGACGTACGTGCAGGCCGAGGCCGTGACGGGGCAGTTGATGATCTCGTGGTAAGGGGCGGTCCGGCGTGAACTGAACAAGCTGCGCAGACGGAGGCCGGTACATGCAGGAGCTCGGTATTCTCAGGCGCCTGCGGTCGTGGTTCGAGATGATCCTGGTGTTGGCCTTGTTGACGGCGATGCTGATGGCGTTGTTGGCCTTCGGCAGGGCTCGCCTGACGGCCACTGTCTATGCCCGGCGTCTGGAGGCGCTGGGGGCGGATTACGAGTGTTTGCGGCAGGATTACAACCGCGCGGTGAGCCGCACCGCGGTCAGCGAGCTGCGGGTCAGCGGGGGCACGGTGACGGTGGTGGTTCGTACCGCCGATGGGGTGACGCGGGAGTTTCCGACCGCCTGTCGGCCCGATCGGGAGGTCTACGTCGACTACGTGGTGCTGGACGGCAGGTTGTGGATACGGCGGGTGTTCGATGCGGACACCGCTCCGGCGGCGGGGACGCTGATCGACCCGTCTCTGGCGGGGGTGCCCTGGGAGGCCGACGAGGCGACGGTGGGCAAGGCCGTGTACCGCAAGCTTGATGAGGGCCGCTGGCTGGTGACCGTCACGGGCAATGGCTCCCTGGGCCTGGAACGCGCCCGCCAGGCCGCGGCGGTGGCGCTCTCTCCCGCGCCCCCGGTGGCGGATTTCGCGGCCGTCCGGCGCGATCTCGATCACGCCCAGACAAGCGTCTCCTGGCTCGAGCTGTTGCGTGCCGCGCTGCGTCCCGCCGCCGGGGCGCCCTGAGCGGCCCCTGCCCTGCCCTGCCCTGCGTTACGTTGGTCAGGCGCGCTTTCCCTGGATGCGGACAACGGCGATTTGGTGCGGTAGGAGAGTGACCGCAAGACGTCCGTGGTGGGCGTCGACGTCGCAGGCTGCCAGCCGGGTGCCGTCGAGTTTCTGCAACCAGGCCGTGTGCAGCGGCACTCCGGGTTGGATCGTCGTTCGCACGCTGGCGGAAGCGGTGTTTTCGAGCAGCAGGCGGATGTCGCCCTGTCGACCTCTGACCGAGAGCAAACGCACCTCATCCGGGCTGAGGTCGAACGTGCCAAGCGGGCGCGAACGAGCGTCGGCGGGCGTCGGCAGATAGTCAGCGTGGAGCGGCCGGGCCGCCGCGGCCAGGCGGTGGCGCTGCCCCACGGACGGCTGTGAGCCGGTATGCACAAACAGGCTGAAACGGAAGGTGTCGAGCATCTCCTGCCACACGGGGCAGTCGGTGTTGAGCAGGTTGTGGTAGAGCTGGCAGAGGATGTGATTCGAGTCGGCGGTAAAGGGCAGGCGGTCGTCCCAGCGGGTGAAGCGCAGGCCGCCGAATTGCAGCAGCGGCGCATCGGGGCAGGCCAGAGTGACGCCCCAGGCGCCCGCCCAAAGGTGCGCCCAGGAGCAGCCGTAGAACAGGTCCTGCATCGCCCCTGGCGCCAGGTCGTAATGCGGATCGACGGCGCCGAGGTTCTGGTCGAAGGAGAAGGCGCCGCCGCGGCCGGCCCAGGGGAAGACCACGCTGACGGATTCCTTGTTCTCGTTTTCAGGTTTGTCGACCCGGACCAGGACCTCGACGCGGGGGGCGGCGTGGTAGAGGCGCAGCGTGCGTTCGCTGCGGATCGGGCCACGCGGGCCGTCGATGAAGGTGCGCAGGATGCAACTGCTGAACAGCGCTCCCGCCGGACCGGCCTCGATGCCGACGAACCGGGCCGGGCGCTGGCGCAGGGTGCAGGTCTGTTGCATGCCTGCTTCAAGGACGCCGTGGGAGACGCCGCCGAGGTCATGGCAAACGACGTTGCCCAGGCTGTCGGCCGCCTCGGCGTCGAGCAACTCGGTAGCGGTCGCCTGATGACGCAGGGAGAGCACCCGCCCGGTCGCGCCGTCCAGGCGCAGCTCCAAGCCGCCGCCGCGCAGGCAGCATGGGTCTGCCGTACGTTGCGGGGCCGGGGCCGCGGCGCCGAACTCGGGTCGTAGAAAGCGCAGTCCGAAGGCGGGCGCGGCGGGGCTATCGAGGAGGTAGCGGCTGGCGCCGAGGGGCTGGAAGGCGACCGGGGCGCCGGTCTCAAGGTCGTACAGGGCGGAGAGCGGCGTAAAGCCCCGGCCGAGGTAGAGCTCGCACTCGCCGCCGTGCGTCGCCGCGCTGTCGTTCCAGACCGCCACCAGCGGCCCGCTGCCCGCCCTCCGGCTGGCGAGGCGCTGGCGCTGCACCCGTTCGATCTCCCGCAGGGTCTGCCCGGCCTGTTCGGCGTACTGGCGCTTGTCCTGCCAGGACTGCCGGTAACGGTCAAAGGCCTCATCGCGGCAACCCGCGCTGCGGCTGAAGGTCTTTTCCCAGCCCCACTCGCTGAGTCCGCAGGTGTGGTCCGAGCCGAGCTGCAAGCGCAGCGCCGCGTCCTCGAGGCGGGCGCGTTCGGCCGGGCGGACGGGCTCGAACAGCGCCTGGCGGGCGGCGACGGTCTCCAGCAGCCGCTGGGCCTCGCGCTGCCGACGCAGGGTTCCCGGCGCGGGGTTCGCACGCAGGTTCCAGGGGTCGGTGATGACCCCGTCGATGACCGGGATCTGGGGGCCGTAGGTCTGTTCCATGTGACGGAAGAAATGCACGGGTGTGGTGAAGTGAAGCGTCGGCATGTCGTCGCGTTGGCGGATGGCGCGGATGAGGGCGGGCAGCTGCGGGTCGGGGCCGCCATTATCGCCGCCGTACTGCAGCAGGACCTCGGCGAAGGGGTAGGCTTCGCCCGCCAGGCGTTCCTCCAGTTCACCGAAGCGCTCCCGCGCCGAGGTCGCCGCGGCGTCATGGGCCACATCCAATTCCACCCCCCGCGCCGCCGCGCCGGAGAGAGCCCGTTGGAAGGGCATCACGAGATAGAGCGTGCCCTGCCCGTACACGGCGGCCAGTTGCGTCATCTGCTGCGGCCGCTTGCGGCGGTCGATGCCGAGGTTCCACACCAATACCCGGCCGCCGTCCTTAGCGCGCAGGTAGAACAGGTGCGGCAGGTCGGCCCAGGGCAGGTGGACCTGGAAGGCGCCAACGCCGACCACCAGGTAGGGCACGTTCATCTGCGCCATGACGGAAGGCAGGCGCCCGGTATAGCCGCCGATGTCGTCAATCATGCCACAGCGGACCTCGAAGCCCTCGCGGCGGCCCAGGTCGCAGGCGTAGCCCAGGCAGTCGACCAGTTCCTGGGCCGAGGCCAGTTCGGTCAACGGCTGGGTGAGGAAGGCTTGCAGCTCGATCCAGCCTTGGCGCAGGGCGTGCAGCAGCTCCTGGGCACGCCGTAGCGGCCGGGCCTCGAGGTAGTCCCGGACCAGCAGGGCCGACTCGCAGGTCCAGAAGAAGCGCTCCTCAGGCGGTCGGGCGGCGTTGTCGCGGCAAAGGGCCAGCACCTGGTCCAGGTGGCCGAGTTGCTGGTTGCGGACTTCGCCGGCCAGGTCGGTGTAGCCCACGTCCATGTGGGTGTGATGCACCAGGAACACCTGTTTCAGCGTCACGGGGGTCATGGATGGCTCCTGGGGCGCTTGCAGAACTTCAGCAAGCGCCGAGTTCGGGGTTCGGGGTTCCGAGTTCCGAGTTCAGGGTTCAGGGTTCAGGCCGGACATAGCGGAATGAGACTTGCCGCCGTGGTTCCCATTCCGATACGGCCGGTACGCGCCGGAGCGCCTGGAGGGCGGCCCTGCGTGGCCGCCGCGGCGCCGACGCAACGGCGCCCTCCAACGCCCCTCGTCCGCCGCGGCGGACTCCGGGCGGAATGGGAAGCGCCTGGTGTCAAACGAGGTTGCTGCAAGTCTCATACAAGGTGATACTTCCTGACACCTGAACACTCCGCTTGTCGAACAGGGTTTTGCATGCGGCTCTCCTTTTCCACTCAGGCATGATCGCGTGGATTCGGGTTCAACGGCCCGGCCCGGCGGCCACGTACACGCCAGTATACTGCACGATGTCCGGTCCCGCGGCGGCCAGGGTCAGGAGCGCCTCGGCAGCGCCCGGCGGGAGGCTTACACGTCCCTTCAGCTTCTGCCATTGGAAGCTGTCGGCAGAGGGTTCGAGCGTCCACGCGGTCCCGATTTCGGCACCGTCGCGGGCGCGGAAAGCGAGCGTGACGCGGCTTTGCTGGGCGGGGAGGTCTCGCGGGCCCAGGGCGTTGGGGGCGTAGACGCGAGAGAACAGGCTGAGGTCCAGCGCCGTCGCCTCGGGTGGCAGACGCACGGTGGTTTCCGCCCGCCCGGCGGGCCCCAGCTCCAGACAAGCGCCGCCGGGCACCAGCCCGCAGCCGTCGTCATGCACCAGTTCGGCGCTCAACCCCTTCTCCGACGCGGTGGCGCGCCGACGCAGGCCGAAGCGTCCGGCGCCAAGGTCGGCACGGACGCGGTAGGCGCCGTCATTGCCGGCCTGGCTGCCGCGCACCAGCAACAGGTCGTAGGGGCGAAGCGGCAGGTCGCAGGTGACGGTGGCGCTGCGCAGGTCCTGGTCACGGTCGAACGACAGCGCCGCGACGGGCGCCCGGAACGGCCGGTTCGTCGAGGCCTTCCCAGTCAGCCGCCAGGCGTCCGCCGCCCCTGCCGGGTCGGCGGCGAAGTCCGCATTGCCTACGAGGTTGTCGGGGCGGCTGTGATCGCTTTCGAGGAGGTAGGGCCGCGGCTCAGCGGCGGACAGGCGCCAGGCCGGCGGGGTGGCGGCGTCATCGACGTCCAAGGCAACGGCATCCAGCCCGGCCGCGACGGCGCCCGTGACCAGGACGTGCAGCGTCTGCTCACGCAAAGCCGCCAGGGGTAGGTCGGCCGTGAGGCCGACAGGGTCCGAGCTGGATTGGAGGACGGTCCACCCCGCCGCGGCCGCATCCCAGACCTGCGGGGGCAGCAGTCCGGTTCCCGCCAGTCGTAGCCGGAGTCGGCGGGGGGCGCCGTCCGGCTCAAGCCCGAAGCGCAGCAGGATACCGTGGCCGATCGCCAGGCAGTGACCGTCGGCGCTGGCGATGAGGCCGAGTTCGTCATTGCGGCGGATGGCGTCGAGCGAGAAGCCTTTCTCGCTCTGGTGGTCGGGGTCGGGGTGGTCCGGCTGGCTGGTATGAAATGGCCGGGCGCCGCCGGCCAGGAGGTCCGCAAGCGGGGCGGGCGGGCGGTTGAGCACCCAGCCTTTGAGGCAGGGCCGCGCCTGGGTCAGGCCCATCTGCCCGAAGACCCAGAGCAGGCCCTGGATGGCCGCCAGCTGGCCATCGGTATCCGGATGAATGCCGTCGCCGACCTGGGAGCGCAAGGGTGGGTCCAGCGCCAGGGTCAAGGCGGAGACATCGATGAACCAGGCCTTTTCCGCGGCGGCCAGGTCGCGCACCCCGGCCGCATTCTGCAACACCTTCTCATTGAACGCCGGGTGGCTGCCGCCGCGAGCGCCTTCATCCACGGGAAAGGGGCTCATGAGGACGGGCACCGCGCCCATGGCCCGGATGCGGCGAAGCATCTCGCGCCAATTGTTCAGCCTCGCCGCGGGGAGAGCACCATCGTTGATGAACATCAGGCAGACCACGTCGGGGCGGTGCCGCGCCACACGGACTTCCCAGCCGGGCTCGACGCTGACCGAGGTTCCCTGGTAATCGCCCCGGGCGGGCTCGACCAGGTAGAGTTCCGTGTTCAACGTCGGCGGGTGTTCGGCGAGGTAATCGATGGTGTAGGTCTGGTCGCCGACGGTCACTTTCATCCCTGGAAATGGCCCCATGCCCCAGTGGACGTCAGTACCGTAGAGGATGCGGTCGCCCTGGGCCAGGCGGGCGCTGCCGCCGGTCATGGGTTTGACCAGCGCGTCGGAGTTGCTGCCGCCCACCGCGGTGTTGATGACGCGCACCGGCAAGATTCGGCTCAGAAGCTGCGGATAGTCGATGGCCAGATTGCGGCCCGTGGTCTGGCTGTCGCCGGTGAACACCACCCGGACCATCGAGTCGACGGTGATCGAACGCATGTCGGCACCCTCTGCGGGCGGGACGGCCAGGCCCAGCACGACGGCCATGGCGATCCCGGATGAAGATATGGAAATGCTCACGCCGGTAAGGTGCATGGTCGCTCCGGGGATGCAAGGTGTGGCACGGGCGCCCCGTTGCGCCGTCCGTACCTAGGCATTATCGTGCCATCGAGCCACCCGACAGGACGCCGGGCAGGGTTCTTCGGAGCGCTTGGCGGGCGGTTGCCGGCGCCGGGGCTACAGGCTGGGTGCAGGATTGGGCGTCAGTCCAAACGAGGAGGAGGTTGGCCATGGCAGATGCTTCCCCGCTGGCGGCGAGCGAGTTGGCCCGGTTTGCCGAGAGCAACCGTCCCTGGCGCAAGCCCGTGCCGCTGACGCTGACCGTCGGCCAGGAGGCGGGCGACCTGCGCGGCGACGACGAGAAACCGCTCCAGGCCGGGGTCGACTACCTGCACCGGCTGGGCGGGGGGACGCTGCAGATCCTGCCTGGCGTTTACACCCTGCGCAATGCCATTCACCTGGCCCCTCACATCACCCTGCGGGGTGCGGGCGCAGCCACGGTGCTCAGGATGGCCCCAAGTGTCACCACGGCGCTGGTGCGGGACTCCGACTGGTACGAGTACGTGGTGCAGGTGCAGGATGCCGCCGGCTTTGCGCCCGGGGGTGGCATCATGTTGAGCACCAAGAATGAGCAGGGCGTCCCCAAGTACCTGTTTGCCACGGTGACCGCGGTGCAGGGCAATCTGGTGTTTTTCGACCAACGCACCGAGGCCTGCTTCTGGCGGTCGGGCGAGTCCACCGCCTCGACGCTCTTCTCGCTGCTCAGCGGCCGCAATGTCGACGACGTCCGCATCGAGGAGCTGGTGCTGGACGGAAACCGCGCTGCCTGCGGTCAGGTCAATGACAACTACGGCGCCGCCGTCTTCCTGCAGTACTGCAATCGCTGGGAGTTCCGGGAGGTTACGGCCCGCAACTACCACGGTGACGGGTTCAGCTTCCAGGTCTGTGACGACATCCACTTCGAGGGATGCCAGGCTCTGAACAATGCGGACCTCGGCTTTCATCCTGGCAGTGGCTCGCAACGCCCGCGGTTCCGCCGCTGCACGGCGCGGGGCAACAGCCAGGGGCTGTTCTTCTGCTGGGGGGTGTCCGATGGGCAGGCGGAAGACTGCGTGCTGTCAGGCAACCTGAGGTACGGAATCAGCCTCGGCCATCGCGACACGGACAACCTCATCCGCGGCTGCACCGTCGAGGGCAACGCCGAGGTCGGCATCCTCTTTCGGCAGGAACGGCAGCAGTTTTTCAGCGGCGACCGCAACCGGATTGAAGCCTGCCTCATCCGCGACAACGGCCCCGCCGACAGCGGCGTCGGGATCGACGTGCGCTGGCTGACCCGCGAGGTGACCATCCGCGGTTGTCGCTTCGAGAACCGCAGCGGCCGCCAGGTGACCGGGATCCGCATCGGGGCCGAGGTCGGGGAGGTCCGTCTGGCCGAAAACGTCTTTAGCCCGTGCCGCGCCGAGGTCGAGGACTTGCGGCCGACGGCGGCCCCGACGGCGCCGTGACCGGCACCCGAGAGCAGTTCAAGCAACCGGAGGCTGTTCATGCAGGACTACCAGCGCGAGTTCATCGAGTTCATGGTGGCGTCGGGGGTGTTGACCTTTGGCGACTTCACCACCAAGAGCGGTCGGCGCACGCCCTTCTTCATCAACACCGGGAACTACCGCAGCGGTGAGCAGGCGCGCCGGCTGGGCGAGTTCTACGCGCAGGCGCTGGTGGCCCGCTTCGGCACAGGCTTCGACGTGCTCTTCGGGCCGGCCTACAAAGGGATTCCCCTGGCGGTCGGGGCGGCGATTGCCCTGGCGGCGCGCCATGGCCGCGACGTCGCCTACTGCTTCAACCGCAAAGAAGTGAAGGACCACGGCGAGGGCGGCGCGCTGATCGGGCACAAGCTGCGCGATGGGGACCGGGTGGTGATCGTCGAGGACGTCATCACGGCGGGTACCTCGGTACGCGAGACGATGCCCTTGCTGCAGGCCGCGGCCAAGGTTCACCTGGCCGGCTTGCTGGTGGGAGTCGACCGGATGGAAAGAGGCACTGGGGCGCGCAGTGCGCTGCAAGAGGTCCAGGAGGCCTACGCGATGCCGGCTGGCGCCATCGTCACGCTGGCGGATGTAGTCGAGCACCTGCACAACCGCCCCGTCAACGGCCGCCTCGTCCTGGATGACGCGCTCAAAGCCCGCATCGACGCCTACCGGGCCCAGTACGGGGCGTAGCCGCGTTCTGGCCGCGCAGCGGCCGCGGGGCGCTCCGCGCTGGGCTGAAAGCGGCGTCAAGCCGCCGCAGTCCAAAGAGCGCCTGGCGGCGCTCAGCCCAGACCGCGGTGGGACGGGTCGGCGCAGCCGCCCTGGCGCTGCCGTTTTGGCTGGCCGCAGAGCGGCCGCGGGGCGCTCTGCGCTGGGCTGAAAGCGGCGTCAAGCCGCCGCAGTCCAAAGAACGCCTGACGGCGCTCAGCCCAGACCGCGGTGGGACGGGTCGGCGCAGCCGTCCTGGCGCTGCCGTTTTGGAGTGCGCGTGGCAAGTCCTGCTGGCCAAGCAGGACGCGACACCGCTTTGGCTGGCCGCAGAGCGGCCGCGGGGCGCTCTGCGCTGGGCTGAAAGCGGCGTCAAGCCGCCGCAGTCCAAAGAACGCCTGGCGGCGCTCAGCCCAGACCGCGGTGGGACGGGTCGGCGCAGCCGCCCTGCAGGGGCTGCTTTCGGCCTTGAGTTTCCGGTCGCTCGCACTATGGTGAGCGGGCCTTGGAGCTGTCATGGCGGACGGCTCGCAATTCGTAGCGAAAAAGGATAGACCATGGCGACCATTTCTCCTCTGCAGCAGGCGCGTGCCGCCTATCAGCCCAAGCTCCCCGCGGTGCTCGAGGAGAATGGGCCCTTTGTGACCTTACAGGAGGGCGAGCCGACGGCCTCCATCTCCGATGCGACGGAGATCCGCGCGCAGTTTCCCGGCACCTACGGCTTGCCGGTGGTAACCTTTGCGCCGGGGGCGCAGCGGGACACGGAACCGCTGGTCGTGGGCGTGATCCTCTCGGGTGGTCAGGCTCCTGGCGGGCATAATGTGATTGCCGGTCTGTACGATGGCATCAAGGACCTCAACCCTGAGAACAAGCTGCTGGGGTTCAAGGGCGGGCCGAAGGGCCTGATGAAGGACCGGAGCATGCTGCTGACCGAGGAGATCATCGACGTCTACCGCAATACGGGCGGCTTCGACATGATCCAGAGCGGTCGCGACAAGATCGAGAAACCCGAGGACTTCGCGGCGACCGTGGCCACCTGCAAGCGCCACGGGGTCCGGGCTCTGGTGGTCATCGGCGGCGACGACTCCAACACCAATGCCTGCCTGCTGGCGCAGTACCTGCTCGACCACCAGGCGGGGATTCAGGTGATCGGCTGTCCGAAGACCATCGATGGCGATCTGAAGAACGAGCAGATCGAGGTGTCCTTCGGCTTTGACACCGCCACCAAGGTCTACAGCGAGCTGATCGGCAATATCGAGCGGGATGCGAACTCCGCCCAGAAGTACTGGCACTTCATCAAGCTGATGGGGCGCTCGGCCTCTCACATCGCCCTGGAATGCGCCTTGCAGACGCAGCCCAATGCCTGCATCATCAGCGAGGAAGTCGCGGCGCGGCGGCAGACGTTGAAGCAGATTGTGGATGAGCTGGCCGAGGTGATTCGGGCGCGCGCCGAGAAGGGCCTGGATTTCGGCGTGGCGCTGATTCCCGAGGGGCTCATCGAGTTCATTCCCGAGATGCAGACGCTGATTCACGAGCTCAACGACCTGCTTTCCGAGAAGAGTTCGACCAAGCCATACTTCGACAGTCTGACGCGCGAGGAAGACCGTTTGCAGTGTGTCAACCAGAAGCTGTCGCCGGTCTCGTCCCAGGCCTTCAGTTCGCTGCCCTTGGGCATTCAGTTGCAGCTCCTGGGGGACCGCGACCCGCACGGCAATGTGCAGGTGTCGAAGATCGAGACGGAGAAGCTGCTCATCGACCTGGTGGGCGATACGCTGCGGGAGTGGAAGACGACCGGGAAGTACAAGGGCAAGTTCAGCTCGCAGGCTCACTTCCTGGGCTACGAGGGCCGCTGCGCGGCGCCCTCGAACTTCGACGCGGACTACTGCTACAGCCTGGGCTACACGGCCGCGGCCCTCATCAGCGGGGGCAAGACGGGATACCTGAGCAGCGTGCGGAACCTGTGCGCACCGGCCCGCGAGTGGGAAGCGGGCGGCATCCCGCTGACCATGATGATGAATCTGGAACGGCGGCACGGCGCCGCGAAGCCAGTGATCCGCAAGGCGCTGGTGGAGCTGGACGGCAAGCCGTTCACGACCTTCGCAGCCAAGCGCCAGGCCTGGGCTGAGGGCACCGAGTACGTCTATCCGGGTCCGATCCAGTACTTTGGGCCATCGGCAGTCTGCGACGGTGTCAGTCAGACTCTGCGGCTCGAACGCGGCTGATGGCGATGATTCCATCCATCGGGTTCAGCCGGAGGCTGGGGGCGCTGGCGCTGGTCGTCGGGCTGTTCGCCGTGGCGCCGGTCCTCGAGGCCGCCCCCAAGCTCAAAGGCGCCAGTTTGCGCTGTGCTTCCTCGCCGCGCTTGCCGGTCGGCGAGTGGGTCAGTCTGCAGTACCACCTCGAGAACCCGGACCCGCGGGCGGTCACGCTGCGCTTGTCGTTGCGCGCCGGCGAGCGTGGCCGGGCGGTGTTCGAGAAGCTGGTTACCCTCGGACCGCGGACCCAGCTTCGTGGCCGGGAGCTGGTGGTGGCGGATGTCGCGGCCACCTATGTCCTCAGCGTCTTTCTCGGCGCCGAGCGCTTGCAGCGTGAGGAGATTCCGGTCAACAGCACCGACCAGCCGACGCGGGCGACCCTGATGGTAGTGAACGACGCTCCGGAGTTCGCTGGCGCCGGGGAGTTGACCAAGCCGGGCCTGCTGCGGGATGCGGTCGGACTGATCAACGCCAATGCGCGCAGCCTGCCCGAGCACTGGTTTGGCTACGGTCAGACGCGGGTGGTGGTGGTTGGCAGCCCCAGCTACCGGGACATCTCAGCGGCCCAGTTCGGCGCCTTGGCGGCCTATGTGCAACGCGGCGGCACGGCCGTCTTCGTCCACCCTGAAGGCGCTCTGGCCGCGGCCGCGACGCCGTGGGCGGCGTTGCTGCCGGTGCTGCCGCTGCGGGTCCGGCTGACGGAAACGCTCCCCGAACTGGACGCCTGGGGGGCGGCCTGGGCGGATTCTCAGCCTGCCGCTCAGCGCTCGGCCCGGCGACCCTTGGCGGACCGCGACGGCTTCGGGCTTCTGGAGAGCTCTGAGCGGGGCGAAGGGCTGACGACTCTGGGCTCGGAAACGCAGCCCTTGATCCGCTGGCGCCGCTGCGGCCTGGGCCGGGTCGGCGTGGTGGCGGTGGACGCCTTGCACCGCCGCATGGTCGAGAGCGGGGTGTTGGCGCCGCTGTGGAATCACATTCTGGGGCAGGCGCAGCCCGTGTCTGCCACGGGTAACCTGGAGAATAGCTTCATCCTGCCGACGGTTCTGGCGCATCTGACCGGCTTCCGCATATCGTCTGCCGAGGCGGTGGGGCGGCTGCTGCTGGGCTATGTCGTTTGCCTGCTGGCGGTGCTGCTCGCCGGGGTGGCGTGGCGTCGGCATGTCCTCTCGTGGCTGGTCGCCGCGACGCTGGGGTTAGCGCTGACCGCCGTCATCTTCGCCTGGGCCTTTCGGCAGAACGCCGCGCGGCCCGCGGCCAGCGCGGCCATCCTGGACCTATGCACCAGCGGCGGCGAGCGTTCGAGCGGGCAAGCCGTCGTCAGCCTGTTTGCCAAGCGCGATCTGCGGCCCGCGATCCACGCACTGGACGCCGCCACGGCGCTGCGCCCGCTGCCCTCTCCCGCCCGCGGCAAACGCCGCGAGCCGCTGGATGCGCCGCTGATCGTGCAACGCGAGGCCGATCTGGCGGGGCTTTCGGGCATTACCGTGCAGGCCCTGAAGCCGCGTGAATTCGTGGCGTTGTACGAACTGCCGCCGCTGCCGGTCACGGCCATCACGGTCAGCTTGGGCGAAGCGGGCGCCACGGTACGCGAGGGCGTCTTGCCCGCTGTCCTCGGTAGCCCCAGCGCGCGGGCTTTTCTACTTGTGGCTGGGGGGCTGCTGCCGCTGCGGCGAGAGGGCCTGCGCTTGGTCGGCTTGGAGGCGGGCGGGCGCTGGCTGGACACGGATCCCTTCCTGACTGACCTGGCGCGCTACCTGGTGGAAGGCGCCTTCCCGCGCCCGGCGGTCGTGGTTTTGCAGCCGTGGAGTGAAGCTGGCAGCGCGGCCTTGCCGCTGGATGTCACCGGCTTCGTGCAGGAGGGGTATCGCGTCACCCTGCTGCCGGTGGCCCTCGAATGCAGCGGCGGACGGGTCACCCTGGCGCCGGAGTTTGTGCGCCTCGAACCGCGGCGCACCTCGCCGCGGCTGGCACTGCTGGCGGACGACACCTGGCAGAGTGCGGTGCTGCGCGCCAACCAGACCGTACAGGCTTTCGATGTGGTCCTGCCCACCATCGTCGCCGACCTGCGCCCGGACGCCGTCACCGTGGAGGTGGATTTTGCCAATACGGGCGGCAATCTGTCCCTGGAGGTCCGCTTGCAGCCGACGCCATCGGCTCTGAGTTCGAGTGAGAGCGACGCCGCGGGGTTGGCGGCCTGGCAGACGGCCTTGCCGGCCAGCGCGGCAGAGGGCGGGCGCTACCGCTTCGAGGGCCCGGCGACGGCCGCCCTGGCGCAACCGACCTCCGGCCGTCTGCGGTTGCTCCTGCGCGTCTCCCAGAAGCAGATTGTGACTCTAGCCCAGGATGCGGACCGGTCGAACCGCTGGCGCTTGAACCGCCTGCGTGTCACGCTTGCCGGCACGCTGCCGAAAGCGGACCAGATCAGAAGGTTCTGAGCATGATACGGACGGAAAATCTGACCCGCGATTTTGGTGGTGGCCGCGGCATCATCGGCCTGAATCTGCACGTGCCCAAGGGCGCCATCTACGGCTATATCGGGCCCAACGGCGCCGGCAAGACCACGACCATCCGCTTGCTCTGCGGGCTGGTCCGCCCCAGCAGCGGCCGGGCCTTCATCAACGGCCTCGAGGTCACCCCCGCCAACCATGCCGCCATCAAACGCCTGATCGGCTTTCTGCCGGACATCTTCGGGGTCTATGACCAGATGAGCGTCTGGGAGTACCTCGACTTCTTCGCGGCGGCCTATCGCATCCCGCCGAAAGCGCGCGAGAAGCGCATCCGTGAAGCCTTGAGCCTGACCGATGCCACCTACATGCTCGACTACCAGGTGGTCAGCCTGTCGCGCGGCATGCGGCAACGCATCGGCTTGGCCAAGACGCTGCTGCACGACCCCGAGGTCCTGATTCTGGACGAGCCCGCTGGCGGCCTGGACCCACATGCCCGCATCGAGATGAGGCGGACCATCGAGCGCCTGCGCGACGTCGGCAAGACCATCATGCTATCGTCGCACATCCTGCCTGAACTGGCTTCGGTGTGCGATCTGGTCGGGATTCTGAAAGACGGGCGCCTGGTGGCCCAGGGCAGCGTCGCCGAGATCACCGACAAGCTGCGGGAGAGGCTGATTCTGGTAGCGACCGTCGACGGCGGCGTGCCCCGGGCGGTGCGCCTATGCCTGGAGTTCCCCGGAGTGGACGAGGCGACGGCGGCCGGCAATGAGATTCGCCTGGTCTTTGCGGGGACGCGCTCGGCCGTGGCCGACCTCAACGCACGGCTGGTGCAGAACGGCATCCGGGTCACCTCGCTGCGCGAGGAAGAGCCCGATCTTGAACAGGTATTCCTGACCGTGACCGGCGACCATGCGCCGACGGAGAACGGCTAAGCCACCACTCATGCTGCGCCTCTGGAACAACCCCATCTTCCAGCGCGAGTTTCGCGCTTACACCCGCTGCCGCAAGACGCTGGCGCTGACCGTGCTGCTGGTCGGCGCCCTGGCCGTGGTGCTGCACCTGCTCTGGCCGCGCACCGGCGTGTTCTCCGAGATCAACAGCAACGAGATTTTCACCGTCTTTCTCAATCTCAACCTGGCTCTGATCATCCTGATCATTCCGGCCTTTGTCTCGACCACCATCACCCAGGAGCGAGAGAATCACTCCTTTGACCTGCTATTCACCTCATTGCTGACGCCGGGCGAGATCATGGTCGGCAAGCTCTTCAGTTCGCTGGCGATCACCTTCCTGGTGGTGATTGCCTCCATGCCGATCACGGCGGTCTGCGCCCTGAGCGGCGGGATCAGCGTGGCACTGCTCTGCCGGGCCTACACGGTGCTGCTGCTGGCGACCCTGGGCTACGGGCTGTTCGGCCTGTGCCTGAGCGCTCTCTGCCAGCGCAGCTTCACGGCCCTGGTGCTGACCTACGTCGGCATGCTCCTTTTCGCCGGGGCGACCTGGCTGCCGGCGGTGCTGCTCGGCGATTTCCTGGGTCTGCGCGGGGTCTGGCGTGGCCTGCGCGCCGCCAGCCCCTTCGAGGCACTGTTTGCCCTGAGCCATCCGGAGCGGTACGAGCTTGAAGTCACCGGCCTCTCGGCCCCACAGGTCTTCCGTTTCCACGTGGTGGGGATGGTGGTCCTGAGCCTGATCTGTTTTGGGGTGTTCTGCTTCAACATTCTCCGCCCGGACAAGGCGCGGCGGGCACGGGGGGAGGCCACCTTCGCCGATGCCGGCCAGGCGTTGCGGCGGCGCTTGTCCTTCCCCTTTTACCTGATTGACCCACTGCGGCGGAAACGCCCCATCTCGGCCTGGCGCAACCCGGTGTACGTCGCCGAGATGCGCAGTCGCATCTTCGGCAAGCCCAAGGTGATCGTGCGGACCCTCGCGGCCATCATCGTGCTGAGCATGGTGCTGTTGCTGCTGGTGGCAGTGCAGTTTGCCACGCAACTCAGCCCGGATGCGGTGCGGATCGTGGCCATCGTGTTCCAGGTCGGAGTCGTCGCCTTCTTCGCCCCGGCCGTGTGCAGCGGCAGTATCACCGACGAACGGGTCAGCGGCACCCTGACCCTGCTGCGGATGACGCCGTTGACGGTGCGGGCCGTGGTCATGGGCAAGCTGAAGGCGGGGTTGCTGTACGTGATGATGTTCCTGGTCAGCAGCATTCCGGTGCTTCTGACGCTGAGCTACCTGGAGTCGACCACGGCCTATTGGCGTCTGGGTGCCTGGCTGGGCATTCTGGTGTTGACCGCGGCGGCCTTTGTCAGTCTGGGCTTATGCGCCTCCACCCTGGCCCCGACAACCGGGGCCGCCACGGCCCTGAGCTACGTGGTGGCGGCCCTGATCTGCCTGGGCACCCTCAGTGTGCTGCTGTTCGGCTCACGCATCTCGCCTGGCCTGGAGGCGGTCGTGCTCTCCGCTAACCCCATCGCCGGGGCGCTGCAGGTCACCTCAGACCGGATGTTTGAGGCGCTCCCTAAAGCCTTCGGGAACCCGCTGTGGCTGAACACCGTCATCTTCCTGGCCGGAATGACGGTCGTCTTGGTAGCGGTCACGGCCGTGCGGGTCAAGATGATCTTCGCACAACGAGAGTAAGCCGGTCGCCGCAGGCGCCGAAGTCGGCAAGAATCCGAGGCATCATGGGCCCGCTGATCATACCCTACGTGACCCTCTTTCCCCTGTTGCTGCCGATCTGGCAGGAACGGCCTTTCGTGGCTGCCGACCTGAACCCTGCCCCCTACCCGGTGGTTGTCGCGGCCGAGCAGGTAGCGCTGCAGCGCGAGGCATTGCTAACGGCCGACCGCGGCCTGCGCCTGGCCATCTGCGCCGAACTGCGCCAGACCCAATTGCAGAGCGCCTTCGTGGTGCTGCTCAGGCAACTACGGGTCGAGACGGATCCCAAGGTGCTGGCTGCGGTGCTGCAACAACTGGAGCTGTCGCCCTTCGTGTCGGCGGGCCTGGAGGCGCCCATCCGTCCGCTGCTCGAGCACCCGGACGAAGACGTACGCTACTGGGTCACTGCGCTGTACGGGCGTCTGGAATCTGCCGACGTGGCCCTGCTGCTGAAGGCGGTGACCGAGGACCGCTCGCAGGCCGTGCGGCAGGTAGCCGCCGAGCGCTGGCGCGAGCGGCCCGCCGGCGTGAGCCTGGCGGCCTATCGCGCCTTCCGCCAAGACCCGAATCCCGCGGTGGCGGCGGCCCTGACTGTCGGCGCCTTCCTGGCGCAGGACGCCGCCGGCCATGCCGAGGAGCTGGTCGGCGCCCTGGCCATGGCCCATGAGGCGGTGCGCTTTGCGGTCGCAGCCCGGCTGCCTGACTTCGCCGCACCGTTGCCGGAACAGCTCATCCCGCTCTTTGGCCGCGACTCGAGTCCGTCCGTGCGCGGCGAGGCCGCGGCGGGGATGGGACGGCTCGCTCGTGGCGGCGACCTGCCCTTGCTGCTGGACTTGACCCGTGACCCGGATCCAGAGGTGCGTCGCCGTGCGCTTGCCGCCTGCGCGTCGTATCCCGGCCCACAGACGCTGGCGGCGTTGGTGGAGCGGCTGGAAGACGAGCGCGCTCTGGTCCGCCGCCAAGCCGAGGATACCCTCGTCGCTTCTGAAAAGGCTCAGCCTGCCGGGGCCGTGGTGACGGCCCGCCTCAGCCGAACCGCGTTCCCGGGACGGGCACACCAGTGTCGCGTCCTCGGGCGCATCGGCTTTGCGGAGTCCGCCGAAGCGGTCCATGCCTGCCTGCGCCAGGAGACCGAACCCGAGGGCATCCGGGACGCCATCTTTGCCCTCGGGCGCTTTCGCTATCAGCCGGCTGCCGCCGACCTGGCCAGCCGCTCGACCCACGCCAGCCCCCTCGTCCGCGCCGCCGTCGCGGAAGCCCTGGGCTATCTCGCGCAACCGTCGACCTACCCGGCGTTGCAGGCTCTCATCTTTGATCGCGAAGAGCCCGTTCGCCAGGCCGCGTTGCTGGCGGCGGGGATGACGGCCGCTGGCAGTGCCTTCAGCGAACCCGTCCGTCTGGCGCTGGTGCAGACGCGGGCCGAGAAGATGACCCCTGCCAATCGCACCGCCGCGGCCTGGACCGCGGGCCGACTCAGGCCGGTGGCCGCGGAATTGCTGAAGCGGCTCAAGGTCCAGGCGACTGAAGCCGTCGTCCCCGGCGATATGGGCCAGATGCTTTTCGAAGCGGATGAGATGCTGACCTGCGTCGACTTTGCCTTGGCGCAGTTGGCCCGTGAGGACGCCCTGGCCAAGACGCTGTTTCACGAGGTGCTTCGCGCCCACCAGGCGGTCCCAGCCGAGGCCGCGGCCACCGTTCCTGGCGCCTACCTGCCATCGAAGGAGGTAGCAGAGTACGCGCAGCAGGCTCTCGAGTTTCTGGAAGACAGGCCGACGACGCCGCGCTTGCGTCCAACCGTGCCTGCGACCTTCAGCGTTGATCGCCTCACGCCCACGCCTTGAGTGCCAGGCATCGAGGAGACGAGCATGGCCAGCGATGCGGTTCCGGTGCGCTGTCCGCACTGTCAGGCGCACTACGAGGTCACCGCCGCCGACCTGGGCGGGCAGGCCGACTGCGAGGGCTGCGGCAAGTCCTTCACGGTCGCCCGGGCGGAAGCCGCCGCGGCCGGACCGGATACCGCGGCGCTGGAAGGCGTCCAGCGGCGCTGGGAGGGCTCGATCTCGTCCGGGGCGGAGCCCGAGGTCACGATCAAGAGCGCGGCGCCGGGACGCGCCAGTCCTGCCGCGTTCGAGGCGGCGCTGCCGCGTAAACTCAGCGTGGCCGGCAACGTCTTTGTGCTGCTCGACCTGCTGGGCCAGGGCGGCATGGGCCTGGTTTACCGGGCCCGGCAGAACTCGGTGGACCGGCAAATCGCGGTCAAGGTCATCCGGCCGGAGCTGGCCGACCAGCAGGGCCTGCGGGATCAGTTCCTCATCGAAGCGGTGGTGACCGGCGACCTGGATCACCCCAATGTCATCCCCATCCACGATGTCGGGGTGGCCCCGGACGGCACTCTCTTCTACGCCATGAAGGAGGTGCGCGGCACGCCCTGGCACAAAGCCCTGGCCGGCAAGAGCCTGGAGGAGAACCTCGAGATCCTGCTCAAGGTCGCCGACGCGGTCGCCTACGCGCACAACAAGGGCGTGGTGCATCGTGACCTGAAGCCGGAGAACGTGATGCTGGGCGACTACGGCGAGGTGCTGGTGATGGACTGGGGCCTGGCCATCAGCATCAGCGCCTCGGGCAAGGCGGAGCGGCTGCCGGCGCAGGCCGACGCGGCGGGCACGCCGGCCTACCTGGCCCCGGAGATGGCCCTCGGCGAGGGCGAACGCATCGGCCCGGCCAGCGACATCTACCTCCTCGGCGGCATCCTCTACGAGTGCGTGACCGGCCTCCGGCCGCACGGCGGCAAGGGCGCTATGGCGTGCCTCCTGGCGGCGGCGCGCAATGAGATTCAGCCCACCGAGAAGAAGGGCGAGCTGGTCCGTATCGCGCTCCGGGCGATGGCGACCGAGCCTGAAGACCGCTACGCGGAGGTGAAGGCCTTCCAGCAGGGCCTGCGCGACTACCGCCAGCATGCCGAGAGCATCGTCCTGGCGACCCAGGCCAAGGAGCATCTGGCGCAGGTGCAGCAGGCCCAGGCGGGGGCTGTCTACCGCGAGTGCAACGAGGCCATCTCGGGCTACCGACAGGCCCTGGCGCTGTGGGCCGGCAACGGGCCCGCGGTCAAGGGCCTGCGCCGGGCCCGCGAGACCCTCGCGCAGCGCGCCCTGGCCCGCGGCGACCTGGCCCTGGCGCGCTCGGAGGTCGACGCCATCCGGGCTGAGTGCCAGGAGTTCGCGCTGGAAGCTGGAACCGGTCAGGAGTCCCGCCTTCAGGCGGTCCCCGTTCCAGCAGAAAGACCGCCTGAAGGCGGGACTCCTGACTGCGCGGACCAGAGGTCCAGACTTCCCGAGCCGACCGCCCTGGCCGAGCAGGTCAGGGCGGCGACGGCGCTGGCCGCCCGGCGCGAGCGTGTGGGCCGGCTGAGCCGCATCGCGGCGCTGGCCGCCGCCGCCATCGTGATCGTGGTCTCGGTAAGCGCCTACGTGGTCACCCGCCGCCAGCGCGACCGGGCCGAACAGGCCCTGGCTGAGAAGCGCCAGGCGCAGGCCGGCGAAGCCGCCGCCAAGGAAGCCAAGGCCATCATCGAGAAAGCCAAGATCGAGGTCGAGCAGATGAAGCGGCGCGAGGCCTACTACAGCGCCATCGCCCAGGCGGCCCGGCAGATCGAGGGGCGGCAGTACGCGATCGCCGAGACGCTGCTGCGCGAGGCCCCGCCGGAGTTGCGCCATTGGGAGTGGGGCCGGCTCATGCATCTCTGCCACCCCGAGTTGCTGTGCATCCGCGCCAGATTGCCGGTCGCTGGACAAGCCTCGATGCCCGCAGCCGTGGCGCTTTCTCCGGATGGCCTGACCATCCTGACCGCTGGGGATAGCGTGCAGCAAGGGGATGCCTGGACCCAGTATGATCCCGTGCTCTGGGACGCGGGCAGTGGCCAAGAAATCCGGCAACTCGTTGGGCACACGGGAGGCGTCTACACAGTGGCCCTTTCCGCGGCCGGCAAGTACGCACTGACCGGGGGCCGGGCGCCGCCCTTCGATATCAAGCTCTGGGACCCGGCTACTGGCGCAGCGCTGCGGACGTTGAGCGGGCACCAGGGTACGGTGGGCGATCTCGCCTTCTCCGGCGACAGCGCCCTGGCGGTGAGTGCCAGTTGGGGCGACAAGACCGTGAAGGTCTGGGACGTGGCTACCGGCAGTCTGGTCCGAGACCTGCCCCAGGCGACACGGGTTGGCGCCGTGGCCATCGCGCCGGATGGACGCCGACTGGCCATCGCCAGTGACGACGGGGTGCGCCTTTGGGAGCTCGATGGGGGTCGCGAAGCGTGGATCTGGAAGTGCCTCTTTGTCAAGCACGTGGCCTTCTCTCCTGACGGGACGCTGCTGCTGGTAGGCGGGGACGGCCTGACCCTCCGTGGCGCGCGCGACGGGCGGGAGGTTCGGGCTTTCACAGGGCATCGAGGCGCAGTGCTCTACGCCTCGTTCTCCCCGGACGGGAAACGGGTCATGAGCGGCGGGAACGACAGCACGGCGCGGCTCTGGGACGCGGATACCGGGAAGGAGCTGGTGGTGTTCACCGGTCACGGCGGTCCGGTGGGGTACTGCCGTCTCTTCCCGGATGGCAAGCGTGTGCTCACGGCCGGTATGGACGAAACGGTGCGAATCTGGGACGTGCGCGGCCATGCGGAAGCGCTGGCTCTGCCCGCCGCCGCGGCCGCCGCGGCGTTCACTCCGGACGGCAACCGCATCATCACGGTGGGCTCCCACACGATGGTCTGGGACGCGCAGACCGGCCAGGTGCTGAAGCAGAGCGGTCTGACGCCCCCTGCGCGGGCTCTGGCCCTGCTGCCTGGCGGTCGGCGCGCCGTCTCTTCAGGGGTCAACTATGGGGACACCAGCATTCGGTATTGGGACCTGGACGAGTGCCGCGAAGTGTGGTCGCTCGATTCCGGTTTCGGCTATTTTGTGTACAGCCTGGCCGTCTCGCCGGATGGCAAGCACCTGGGGGGCAGTTCGGGCATGGGTACGGCCAAGGTGTGGGACCTCGAGAGCCGACAGGAACTCTGTACTGTCCGCCGTGAATCGGCACCGTGTTGGTGGAGGGCGATCGCATTCGGCTCGGATGGGCGACTCCTGACCGGCGACGGCATCAACGATAGCAGCACCGGCCAGTGCCTCTTGCGCTGGCCGGAACTCAGCGACCTGGACGCGGTCGCGTTCTCGGCGGACGGAACCCGTCTGCTCACCGGGCACAAAGACAAGACGGCCCGACTCTGGGACTGGCAGACGCACACCGAACTGGCCAGGTTGCGGGGACACGCCAACCAGCTACGGGCGGTGGCTTTCTCGCCCGACGGGCGCCGGCTGCTCACCGGGGGTGTGGATCGAACCGCTCGGTTGTGGGACGCCGAGACCGGCCGCGAGGTGTTCACGCTCTATGCCGATACCATCGTCAGTTCCGTCGGCTTCTCCCCGGACGGGATGCGGGTGATGGTCGGCAACGACTGGGCGGACGTCAAGCTCCTCGACGCGGTGGACTGGCGCCTGAGCCCCGAGGAGTTGGAGAAGGCGCAGGTTGAGGGCTACCAGAAGTGGCTGGGGGAGAACGGGCCGGCGGCAGCGCCGGCGGCGGGCGAGTAGAGCCAGCGCGGCGCCAGCCGGCGGCGGGCCGGGTCGACAGAGGCGCGGTCGGTTCGGGCCGACGCTCTGTGGTCTGTGGGTTCGGGAGTATGGTAGTGAGGACGTGCAGCCGCGGTGCTGCCGAGGCGGTTCGGGAACACAGATGATGACGACGGGTGACGGAGGGTAGTCATGAAACTACGGCAGAACCAAGTCTGGAAGCAGGGCGAGCAGTACATCCGCATCGTTGACCTGGAGCGCCTGAGCGTGGACTACAAGACCATGCCGGGCCTCACCTCCAAAGAGGGCGAGCATCACCAGGTCACCAAGAAGGAGTTTTGCCGTTTGCTGAAAGGCGCGGTGCTGGTGTTGCCCGCTGAGGCTGGCAGTCCGTGATCATCCCCTACCAGAAGCTCAGCGCGGAAGCCCTGCGGGGGATCATCGAGGAACTTGTGACCCGCGACGGCACCGAGCTGACCGACGCCGAGCCGAAGGTGCGGGAAGTCAGGCGTCAGCTCGAACACGGCAAGCTGGTGATCACCTACGATCTGGAGACCATGACCTGCAACGTCCTGCCCGCTGAGGCGGTGCAGGAGCAGATGGCGAAGCGCGAAGGACTCGAGCGATCATGAGGACTCTTCTGTCGGCAATGGCGGTCTCCGGAGCCTGCCTCGCCGCCGCCGGGCAGTATGAACCGATCACCGTCTACCGCAACGGCAAGGAGCTTCTGGTCAGGAGCTTCTTCTCGCCGACCCAGGACGTCGTCATCAGGATCCACTACGCCAGCGTCTCCAGGATGCCCAACGAAGAGGCGTATCTCATCCCCAAAGCCGCCGCGCTGCTCGACTACCGGAAGTACGACCTGATGCACGGCGGCGGCGATGAGATTCCCGCGTATCTACTTCCCCTGTACGGCACCCTGGGCGGCAATCACGGCTCACCCTACGGGCGCGCCGTAAACCTCCCCGGACACGGCCTGACCACGAAGGACCTCGGCGCCGAGCTGACCACGGAGAGCAAAGGCCGCTTCTACATCCTCCAGATCATCGACCCGGACAACCTCCTCATCCACCCCGAAAACCAAGGCCGACCCGGCTTCCCAAAATTCGCTGCGCTCGAGCAGGACAAGCTCTTCCGCGACGGGGTTGAGCTCACCTACGTCAGCGCGAAAATGCAGCAGGTCTACCCCAGTAACCGCTACCGCGAGAACTCCTATCTGGTGAACGGCACGGTACCTTTGGCGGACGGGACCGAGGTCAGATGCGATTTTCTCGACCATGTGGTGGACTACGAGATCGTCATGCCCGAGTACCGGGTCGAGAGGTTCAAGAGCAAACCCGGGGTCGAGCACGACTTTCTGGCGCCGGATCTGCCCGCCATGATGGCCGTCCGCAGCCTCTACCGCTACCAGGCCAACGGAGCTTGCGTCCTCTACACCAGGAACACCGTGCTCTGCGATATGGCCGGCTACAACTGCCTGGGCGTGATGATGTGCTGGTCCGGCAGCATCGCGCAGAAGAAGCGGACCGAGTTCTACATCCCCAAGCTCAAGCCGTTGAAGGCCGCCGGACGCGACGCGACGCCGGCTTTCGAATGCGACTTCTCGGCCGTCTACGTCATGCCGGATGAGATGTTTGTCAACCATGACATCGTGAAGCAGGAATGCCTCGATCCGGACGATCCACCCGACCGCTTCATCCGCCTGGTCGGAAACGAAAAACGCGAGATCGGTGCGGCCCTCGGCTACTCCCTTTTTGAGGGGGTGACGGCGAAGGAGCTCAAGGGCAAGGATCGTGAGAAGGTCTACTTCCTCTGGTCGACCAAGAAGATGTATCCGTACTGCATCAACCTCACGAATGCTCGGCAGGGCGACGTGAGGGAGATCGTCGCCTACCGCCAGTATTTCGATCCGCAGCGCGAACCGGAGGCCACCTCGTTCTTCTTCCACAAGCAGAAGGACTCCGATGTGGTCTATCTTGACTTCCATAAGTCCCTCGCGAATCAGAGGATCGGACTGCCAGGTTACATGGCGGGAAAGAAGGTCTCCATCCTGGAAAAGACGCCGTCGGTCACCCTGCACACGGGGGCAACGGTCCCCGCCGACGGCATTGCCCTCAGCGTTTCCGGAAATTACGGCTATCTCGTGCTCAAACTCGACTGACGCCCGCGGAGAAGATCGATGGCACGGAACTACGATTTCAGGGAACGCCTGAACGAGGTGCATCCGCAGCACATCCGCAATGAGGCGGTCTGCGCCCAAACGGTCGGCTGTTG
Organism: uncultured Victivallales bacterium; assembly: GCA_903933565.1. Classification (GTDB taxonomy): domain Bacteria; phylum Verrucomicrobiota; class Lentisphaeria; order Oligosphaerales; family JAFGRS01; genus CAILUI01. The sequence goes on from CAIZKT010000864.1 coordinate 26,210, forward strand.
GGTCGACGACACCTGGGAGATTGTCCTTCCCGACAACGCCTCGCGGCTGTTGCGCTATGTGGGACGGGACTTGTGCGACTTCCTGGCCGAGTCGCTATCGGTGTACCCGCGCCTGCGGCGGGCGACCGACCTGGCGGCCGAGTTTGCCGCGCCGGCGCGAAAGATCTTCCTCGTCACCACCTCCGACTGCGGCCTGGTGGTCGCCTCGGCGCAGCCCGGCGCCTATCGCATCATCGTATCTCACGATAGCATCGTGGTTTGCGGCAAGACCGATCGGGGTACAGCGCAGGGCAGCTACCACCTCGAGGACCGCATGCGCCAGAACGAAGGCCCCGTGATCGCGAGCGCGGATGCCGAGCACGCGCCGCGTTTTTCGCCGCGCCTGACCCACTCGGGTTACGAGCTTGACACCTTCCCGGACCCCTACCTGCAAGCGATCGCGCATGCGGGCATGGACGCCATCCTCGTCTACGTCTCGGACCTCGATACCTGCCTGCACGGCTTCAAAGACCCGGAGGCGCTGTGGCCGGGTTCTGGACGAGGCTACTGCGACTTCAATAACCTGGTCTATCGCGCGGCGGGCTTTGGCCTCGACGTCTACGTCTACAGCCACTACAAGTGCGACGTCCATCCAGACGACGCCGGGGCACGCGCCTACTACGAGAACTCGTTTGGGCGGCTTTTTGCGCACTGTCCTGGCCTGCGCGGCATCGTGTTTGTGGGCGAGACCTTCGAGTTTCCCAGCCGCGACCCGCACACGATCGGTAAGCGCTGTCAGTTGCGCACCCCCACCGATACCGGCTGCAGCGTCGGCTGGTATCCTTGCAGCGACTACCCGCGGCTGGTGACCCTGGCGCGCGACGTCATCCGTGCTCACAATCCGACGGCAGACATCGTGTTCTGGTCCTACAACTGGGGCTACCAGCCGCGCGATATTCGCCTGGAACTGATCCGCAACCTCCCACGCGACATCACCCTGCTGGTCACCTTCGACATGTTCGAGCGCTTCCGCGGCGAGAACGGCGCCGAGTACACGGTGGACGACTACTCGATTTCGTTCGAGGGCCCGGGCGCTTACTATGTGAGCGAGGCAGAGGAAGCGCAGCGGTTGGGACTCCGGCTGTACGCGATGGCCAACACGGGCGGCAGGACGTGGGACATGGGCGTGGCCCCCTACCTGCCGGTCCCCGAGCAGTGGAACCGCCGCTACCGCAACCTGATCGCCTCACACGAGGCGCACGGGCTGGCCGGCTTGATGGAGAGCCACCACTACGGCTGGCTGCCCTCGTTCATCTCCGAACTGGCCAAGAACGCCTTCACCACCGGCGGCGACGACCTCGAGGCGGCCCTCGCCGCCACGGCGCAGCGCGATTACGGCGCCGGCGCGGCGCTGGCGCGGCAGGCCTGGGGCCGATTCAGTGACGCCATCCGCCTGGTGATCGCGTACGGCCTGGATCAGTACGGCCCCTACCGCATCGGCCCGTCCTACCCGCTGGTGTGGGATCAGACCGAGGTCACGCTCCCCAGCCTGCCCTACGCCGTGCATGGCGGCAACGCCATCGTCTTCCCGACCTATGCCGAAAACGTGTTCGCCGATCCCCCCCGCACCGAGCTGCGGCTGGGGCGCAGCAAGCGGGTGTGTGCGCTGTTCGAGGAAGGCAACCGTCTGCTGGAACAGGCCGGCGCCGGGTTGGTCGGCACCAAGGCAGAGAACGCCCGCCGGGCCCTGGCGGTCAGTCGTTTCATGGAGAACACCTATCGCACGACCGTGCATGTCAAGCAGTGGCAGATTCTCAAGGCCCTGCTGCAGAATGCGCGCCAGCCGTCGCCGCGCGATCCCGCGGTCCTGTTCCGGCTGGTTTCCGACCTCGCCGCCGCTGACGGCAGCCGCCGCCTGGCCGAGGCGCTGAAGGCCATCGCCATCCGCGAGATCGCCAACGCCGAGGCAACCCTCGTCTGCTACGAGACCGACACGGCGATCGGATTCGAGGCGTCCATGGAGTACATGTTCTCGCCCGAACACGTGGCCTGGAAGGTCCGTGTGACCCAGGAGTCGGCGCGCCGGGTCGAGGCGTTCGTCGGCGCCTGATCCCGACGGCGTCGCCGTATCCCCTGGCGCCGTATCCCCTGGCGCCGGCGGTCTCCGCCGTATCCCCTGGCGCCGGCGGTCTCCGCCGTATCCCCTGGCGCCGTATCCCCTGGCGCCGGCGGTCTCCGCCGTATCCCCTGGAGCCGTATCCCCTGGAGCCGGCGGTCTCCGC
>CAIZKT010000865.1:0-5231 GCA_903933565.1 uncultured Victivallales bacterium
CGCTCATAGAGGCTGGTGTTGAATTGCCGTTTCAGTTCCCTTACGGACCACTGCTGTTGTGCGGTTTCGATTTCGTAGAAGCGTCGCTCTTCTACAGTCTCAACCTGAACCAGAAAAGTGTAATGCGTCCAGCTCAAGGGAAGAAGCCCGGCCAATTCGTCAGCCAGCGACTGACGAATTCTAACCCACTCTTTATCAAGCAATTGCAATTCCGCAGACGCTGTCCGCGGAATCTGGCGCTGAGATTCGTCAGTCAGTGACTGACGAATGCCAGAATATGCACGATAGAACTGACGAAAGAGTTTCAGATTGGTCTCCGAGAATCCCTTCCTTTGCCTTGCCGCGAGACGAGCCGCCGCCTTGGCCATCAGCATTTCGCCATACTCCGCTCTGTCCTCTCCGTGCTGTTCGAACTCGACAAGGTATAGGCCAACCAGCCAATTTCGGATGACAAGGGAACGATCAATGGCCACGGCGGCACGTCGCTGCAGCCTCTCATCAGTCTGATGGATCAACTCAACCAGCGTCTCGAAATTCATCCGGTTACGTTCCTTCTATTTCACCAATACTATCAGGATGATCTCAGGCATAATTCTCTCCGCAAGGATTCCAATCAGGTGTCCGACTGGGACAGACCCGCAGGGTCCTTTGGACAGGTCGTATTCGGACCGCAGTTCGTCGTTAATCTCCTGTTATTGGCCTTCGTCATAGTGCCTTCGCTCTTGTGAAGTTGTCTTTCTCGCGCTGATGATCCGAACCTTTTCGCCGCAGAGGATCCCACTCGAATTCCATGGGGCAATACTACAACCCGGGACATGCCGTGGCAACCTTTTGGTTTCGGCAGCTGCCGTTCCAACTCAAAGAGGTTGGGGGCTTCGAGGGGTCTGCCCTCAAGCGAACAAATAGGCACCGAACCACCGCCCGCAACCCCGACGGCGCACGCTCGCGGATAGCTCGCGGGGAATGCGCCTGCGTTGTTCGCCATCGTTGGGCACTCCGTTAGTTGTCCGGCGTAGTCCCGTCGCGGTTCGTCGGTCCCCGCACCCGGCGGTGCAGGCCGTCAGGCGGTGAGCAACGTCGAACCGCTGGCCGCTCCCCTTGTTTACGGTCTGCCCGTGCATGCGCCGCGCTCCCAGGTTCGCTGCTAGGGTTAAAGTGTAGGTGTACGTGTGGGGCAAGCGCCCAGCTTACACTTTAACGCATCCTTACTCGCCATCTTAAACGGTTTCACTTAAACCACCCGCTTTATCGAGGGCCGACGATGTGGTTGCGATGCGAGCCAATGAGAAAGCCCTCCACAAACCCGGAAGCGCCAGAACGTGAGGGGGCGGATGACGGGCGGGTTGTCACCCCGCGGCAAACTGGCCATCGCCAGCATCACGGGCTTGGCCAAGGGTGACCAGGGTACGCAGCAGTTCTTCGATTTTCCCGCTACGCGCCCGCACAAAGCGCTTGGCCAGCAGCTCGGGGGTCACGGGGCCAGGCTCGGCGGCCAGCACGTCGCGCAAAACGCGCATCTGCTCGGGCAGCGCTTTGGGCCATGGCATACGTGCAGGAGAAACGGTTGATGGAGACTGGGTAATAACTGATGGTTGATGGTCCTGGATCCCGAGTTGGGTTTGCTCCTGACACCTGACACCTGGCACCTGAAACCTATCTTCCTGATACTCCGGTCGCAGCCAGCGGATTGTGCCGGCCGCTTCCTCGGCGGCGCGCGCGGCGTTGAGGGCCACCAGGCGGGTAAGAATTTCGGCGTCCGGCAGACCCACCGGCCAGCCGTAAGCCTCGCAAACCGCCACGTCCAGCTCGTCGTGCAACTGCTTCAGCACCGACACCAGCCCCTGCTCGTGAATGACTTTGTCCTTGGCGGTCAACGTTTCGCCAGCGCGCAGCTTCTCCAGCACATTGTACATGCCGGTCATGGTCAGGTCGGCCTGCGCCGCCTGCTGCCGTTTGCGGTGGGCGTCGAGTTGCTCGGCCAAGTCGCGTATCCGTGCTTGCTGCGCGTCCGTGGCGGCCGGGAAGGGAAAGGTCTCGAAACAGCGGGTCTTGACATAGACGGGGTCGTTTCCTACTCCAAGATGACTGCCGGATGCCAAGGCCCAATTCACGTGAATACGACTACTCAAAACACCAAGATTGAAAGCATCTTCCAGCGCAATGCAGATCAACTTGTTATCCGGCAGGATGGAGTGATCGAGGAAGACGAAGAACCTGTGCTTCGAAGTTTCGACCGTGGCAATGTAACGGCGCAGGCCGGAGAGGGCGGGACGGAAATCCTCTCTGGGTTCGCCGAATATCCACCACTTATCGCGATAGCTCTTACGGTTATTCTGAGCCCTTTCGGGCCGCACCCGCTCCAGCACCCACTGATAGACTGCCGGGAAGCGCGTTCTCACTTCCTCTTCGCTCAACCCAAAAAGGTCAATGACCATGGCGTTGCGCGACGTTGCCGTTAGGTCTTTGCCATTTCGGTATGCGCGGATATGGCGTTCGAGCGCGGGTACCTTTCCCAGGCCAAGTGCCGCCGCCTCCTCTGGGGTTACGATGAAACCCGAACCATGCAGTTTGACGCCCGGGCAACTCAAGCCGCTATTCGCCTTCAGCTCCACGGCCCCGGACACATCTGCGCCGCAGGTGAGGTCGGCGTTGATGCGGCCGCGGGTGGAGTCCAGTTCGACATCATAGCCATCGCCGTCGCCCTCCCTCTCGGACACGACGCGGCTGAGGACGCCGTCGTGCTGGCCGGCGGTGGCGACGGTCATGGCAATGCGCACGGCGGCCCCGTCCGCCGCATCCACCCAGGGATGGTCGGGGATGGCAAAGAGCAGGGAGAGGCGGTTGGACGGTGGGACGGTGAGACGGTCGGACGGTGAGGCGGTGGGGCGGTCGGACGGTGAGACGGTGGGACGGTTGGGCGGTGAGACGGTGGGATGGTCGGACGGTGAGACGGTCGAACTATCGGACTGAACAGCAGACATGTGAGCTTCAAGCACGCGTCTGTTGAAGGTCTGGCGCAGGCTGTTGGTGGTGACGAAGCCGAAGCGCTGGATCTGGCCGCTGCGCGCGAGCTGCGCGGCATGATTCCACCAGTACATGACGAAGTCGGACGATTCGCCCACGTCGGCATGCATGGCGCGTACGGTCTCGGTATAGCCATCGCCCAGAGCTTGACGCATCATGGCCGGGCCGATGAACGGCGGGTTGCCGATCACGTAGTCGGCCGCCGGCCACTGGGCCGGCCGGGGATTGACGTAGTGCACGACCGGGACGCGGGCGGTTTCGTCCGGCACCTCGCGCCCGGTCACGGGGTGCGGCTTGGTGGTGCGGCCATCCCAACGCGTGACCGGCGCCCCGGCGTCGTCGAGCACAGGCTCGACACTGTCGTAGTCAATGAGCGCATCCTTGCATTGGATATTGCGGAAGTTGCGGATGATCGGCTGGGGCGGGAAGACCTGGCCGCGGGTCCGGAAATGCCATTGCAGGGTACCGATCCAGAGCACGAGTTCGGCGATGCCCGTGGCACGCGGACTGATTTCGAGGCCAAAGAACTGGTGGGGCCCCACGGTCTCGCCAGCCATGTCGAGCACGGCTTGGCGCTCGCCGAAGGAATCCAGCATGTCGAACAGTTCACCCTCGATCCGCTTGAGGTGCTCGAGCGTGACATAGAGGAAGTTGCCGGTGCCACAGGCCGGGTCGAGTACGCGGACATGGCAGAGGCGGCGATGGAAGGCCTTCACCTCGGCGGCAGCCTTCTTGATCTCGCCCGCCGTGGCCAGGGCCACTGCGGCGGCGTGGACCGTGGTCCATTCGGCGCGGAGCGGCGCGACAATCGTAGGCATAACCAGGCGCTCGACATAGGCACGGGGCGTGTAGTGGGCGCCGAGTTTGTGGCGCTCCACGGGGTCAAGGGCGCGCTCCAGCAGCGTACCGAAGATGGCGGGTTCGACGTCGCGCCAGTCGCAACGGGAGGCCTCGATGAGGAGTTCGAGCTGGTCGCGGTCGAGCGGCAGGGCCGTGGCGTCCTGAAAGAGCCCGCCGTTGAACTGGAGGATGTTGGTGCGCAGACTGACCGAGTAGCCGCCGCGGTCCATGCGCTGCCAAAGCTCCTCGATGGTTGGGACGAAGTGCTCGGGCGTGTCGCGCAGGCTCAGGAGCAGGTTCGTGAAGCCGTTACGCATCAGCAGCCCCACGTCTTCGGCGAACATGGTGAAGAGGCAGCGCATGAGGAACGCCGCAGCCTGCTGGGGGTCATGACCGGCCTTTTCGAGCGACACGGCCAGCCGGGCCAGGCTGGAGGCGATGTCGCGGGTGACGCGGGCGCTGCGGCGGGCCGGATCCAGTTCCAGCGGGTCCGTCCAGACCATGCGCAGGCGCTCCCGGAGGTCCCGGCGCTCCAGATCGCGCAGGAAGATGCGGTGGGTACCGGGCGCGGGGAACGGGATGTAGGTGCCGCCGGTGCAGGAAAACTCCGCATAGAGCTCAATGGAGTGGCCCACATCCGCCACGACGAGGAAGGGGGGGCGACCTTCGGCAGGCGGCAGGGCGCGGGCATAGAGTTCCGCCTGGCTACGGGCGCGCAGCATGGCGTCGTCCCATGCCGCGGTGCCGCGGCGGGCGGTACCGGCTTTGAGCTTACGCTTCTGTTCGCGGACGGCGTCTGAGAGGGGGTCGGCGGGGGCGGCAGGTTCGTTGGCGCCCTGTTTGGCCTCGAGCACGAGGCAGCGGCGCTTGTAGAGGTCCATGCGGCCGGTGCTGGTGGAGCCATCGCCGTGGCGGAATTCGACGCCTCGCTCAAAGACGTAGGCGTTCCCGGTGTCATCCGCGCCCGCCGGTTCCGGGCGTGGGACCCCGATGATGTCACAGAGCTCGGTGAGGAATAGCTGGTAATTGGCGCGTTCCGCCGCGCCAGAGCGTTCCCAGCGCCGGACAAATGCTTCAATTACGGTGTCGGCTATTTCGGACATGACGAGCTATTACCTAGCGATGCCAATTCGTCGATTTCACACTGTTATTGGTAGGGCGAGGCCGCCGGACCCGCCGTCACCAGTCCATAATTAGAATTGCTACCGGGAGGTGCGCCCGGCCGGTGCGGCCGTGGGCGTAGCCCAGGCCGGCCATTTCAACACGATGCTGCGCAAGCGCTCGATCGACTCCAGCACCCGTTGTTTCGAAGCGCCGGTCAAGGAGCCCTTCCGTTTGCGAATCTCGACAAGTTGGTCGGACAGCAG
>CAIZKT010000866.1:0-5581 GCA_903933565.1 uncultured Victivallales bacterium
ACCGTCCGCACCAATCTCCTCGAGGGCGCCGCGCTGGTCGCCGCAATTCTCTTCGCCCTCCTCGGCCAATGGCGCGCCGCCGCCATCGTCGTCCTCGCGATCCCGCTCTCGTTTCTTTTCGCGATTACCGGCATGGTAAAATTCGGCGTGTCCGGCAATCTCATGAGCCTCGGCGCGGTGGACTTTGGCCTCATCATCGATGGGGCCGTGGTGATGGTCGAAAACATCGTGCGACGGCTCGGCATGCGGCAACACGAGTTGCATCGCACGCTTACGCTCGAAGAACGGCTGCACGCCGTGCTTGCTGCCGCAAAGGAAGTCGGCCGGCCGATGTTTTTCGGCGTGTTCATCATCACCGTCGTCTATATTCCGATCCTCTCCCTCACTGGAATCGAGGGAAAGATGTTCAAGCCGATGGCGTTGCCTGAAGCTTGGGGTGGGGCTCTGCGAAGGTCGGGGGTGGTGTTTTCGCGACTCCCTAAAGCTCCTCGACGCAGGGCAGTGGGAAACTGAAGTTGAGGAGGTTTCGGGCGGTGGCCAGAGGGTCACCTTCACGCAGACGCTGAACCCTGAAGACGGCTATGGCTACCGTTATCGCAAAAGCCTGACCCTGATGCCCGGGGACTCGCGGCTCCTGGTCGAGCGCACGCTGGCGAATACCGGCAGCCGTGAACTGGCCAGCACGTGGTATACGCACGCCTTCTGGGGGCAGGGGCGTGGGGGCGCCTACGACGAGCACTGCTGGGGGGCCGTGCCCCTGCGTCGGGGTCCGCCTGGGCAGCCCCGGCCGGAACTCGACGTGGAGGCCTGCGCGATCGGCGCCCTGCCCGGCACGGGGTACTGGGGACCCCTCGATGGGGACTTGGTTGGCGACGCCTGGTACGCCTGCGGCAACCACGATGGGGCTGATGTGTTTCTTACCGTCCTGCCCGAGATTCCGGCCTTCTTTCGGGTCTGGACCTACGCCCCGACCTACTCGCTGGAAGCGTTTCGCCTCATTGACCTGGAGCCTGGGCGGGAGGAGCGTTGGCTGGAGACTTTGGCGTGTGGCGCTGGCCTGGATCGGCTGGACACGCACGATGGGGTGGCGGCGTACAGTGCTTCGGTGGCGCCGGCGACCGAGGACAGCCCTGCGGTTGTGACTCTGAATGTGCTGCCATTCCGTGACGTTCGCAACGGCACGTTGCAGGTCGATGTACGGCTAGCGACCGGAGCGGAACGTTCGTCGGTGTACGCCATTCCCTGCGCCGGACCGGGGCAGCCTGTGGCGCTGCGTCTGGATGATCTGGGCGGTGGTCTGCCGGCGCGGGTTGGCGTGCGCCTGACGCTCGACGCTGCCGCGGGATCAGTCGCAGCCGCGACGCGGACCGGTTGGCTGACCCTTCGGCCCGTGTCCGCCGAGAGCCGCGGGCTCCCCGAGCATGCCAACGGCGCCGGCGCCTGGGTGCTTGGGCCCTTCGAGCGGGACGCCCAAGGCGCCCTGGTTCCTTCGCGTGCCGCCGGGTACCTGCTCGAGTACCTGCGTACGGCCGGCTTCACGCCGACGCTGCGTCTTGACCGGGAGGGCCTGCTGGCCGCGGGCCAGCCGCTGCCCGCCCTGGTGGTGTTTGCCGGGATGCGGGGGTTGTCGGTGGAGGTTCTGCGTCAGCTCGAGGGGTTCGTCCAAGGCGGCGGCGGGCTGATCGTGTGTGGCCCGATCGAGCCGCTCGCGTTCGAGTTCACCGATCTTCTGCCGCTGCTGTCGGCGGGGGCGAGCCTCCGACTGGGAGCCGGGCCGCGCGACGGGACGCGGGAGTTCGTCGGGGCCTGGCGCCGCCGCTACCAACTCGAGGCAGCCTCGGATCATCCGGTGCTCGACGGGGTGTCGTGGTTCCCGGAGTCCCGCCAGGACGTGGGCGTGCTGCAGGTGCTGACGCCGAGGGCTGATGCCGAGGTCCTGCTGCGTTACCACACGCCAGCCGGCCTGCTGCCCGAGGTATCCTCGCCGGCGCTGCTGGTGTCGTCCTATGGCAAAGGCCGGGTCGCGGTGTTGGCCAGCCCGGTGGACTGGGGCGTGCCGTCGCATTGGCTCCTTTGGAGTCGAGTGGGCGAGGAGCACCGGGCTTTCCTCTCGCGGCTGGTCCGGTGGACCGCCGCGGGGGCGCTGGGACCGTCTGCTTCGGCCTCGCATGCGTCTGATTGCGGCTCGCGAGTGCCGGCAGAATGAGGGTCGGCGAGGTGGGTGAACAGGAGCAGGAGAGATGAGTATGATGCGACCCCTGGACTATGGGCGGTCCTTTGTACTGGGCCGCTGGCCTGAGAACGAGGTGCGCTTCTGGGTTGAATCCCGCCTCCGCATCAGCGATGAGCAGAAGGGCCTGAGTGAGGACTACGTGCAGTGTGCCTCCTGCAAGAGCGAGGACACGTTCGCCGAACGGAACCTGTTCTACGAGGATAACTATGACTTTCTGCCGGTGTTCGGCCCGGAGTACAGTCTGATCTACCGCCGCAAGGCCTGGCTGAATCCGAACTACCGGAGCTGTTCACGCAGCAGCGAGCTGTGGGCGGGGCAGGTGTACCATCTGGTCGAGGCTGCCGCGGTCGAGGAACTGGACACCACAGAGGCCGTGATCCGAGCCACTCACGCCATGCGTCCGATCGTCGCCCAGACGGAGTTCTGCAATGTCGAAGCGGGGCTTCGGGCGATCGTCGAGTACCCCGTCAAGACCATGAATACCCAGCGCCAGAGGCAGGTCTTTCAAGTCGATACGGGGCCGATCCTCTTTGCCGATCTGGCGCGGCGTCAGCCCAGGTTGGTAGACTGTCTGGCGCTGGCCTTTGTGGCCTTCAACGTGCCGCATTTTGCAGACTTCGTGGTGGAGGCGCCGACGACGGTAGGCGTTGGGAAGGCCGCGACGGCGGCGGACGCCTCGGCGTCGGTATACCACTACTCGCAGCGAGTCACGTTGGCTGCCTTGAACCGGCTCTACGCGCTGGCCTGATGCGTACGGCGGCACGGTCGTGGCTCGTTTTTGGCCCTGGCGTGGCGGATCAGCCAAGCCCCCGGCTGGGACCGGACATACCGCTATGAGACTTGCCGCCGCGGTTCCCATGCCGATCCGGCCGGGACGCGGCGGATCGCCTGGAGGGCGGCCCTGTGTGGCCGCCGCGGCGCCGACGCAGCGGCGCCCTCCAACGCCCTTCGTCTGCCGCGGCGGACGAGGGGCGGAATGGGAAGCGCCTGGTGTACTACGGGGTTGCTGCACGTCTCATACCAGCCGGTTATCGCGCCCCCCATCGAGCCCGCCTCAGACCAGGCGGTGACGCCGTCCCGAGGTTTGGAGGGCAAGTACAGGGGCGGCTCCGCCGACCCGTTGGTCATGCACCCGAAGCTCTGCGGCCGGGTGGAGTTGGCGCGTGGGCGTGGTACACTATCGTGTTCTTCCTAACCTGCGGGGGATGGGGTTCATGCAGGGAACGTGGGTCGGCGGGTCCGGAGAGATGGTGGTAGGGCTGTGCGTCGGGTCTTGGCGGTTGGCGGGAGGCGAATTCACATGGCTGACGCAGAGCGCTGTTTTTCGTACAAGCAACTGGACGTTCTGAACCGCATTGCCATCCATCTGGCCGAGGCGGTGGACCTCCGGGATGCGTTGACGGTGGTTCTGGACACGCTGTTTGCCGAGGCGGGCATGGCGCGCGGCGTGATCACCCTGATGACCTCGCGGGGCGACGAAGTGAGTGCCGCGATTACGGCTGGGGATGTGAGCCCGGCGTACCTCGAGAAGATGCGCTACAAGGCAGGCGAGGGGATCACGGGCGAGGTTTTTGCCAGCGGGCGTCCGGCGTACCTATCACAGGTTGGCACGGCGGAGCGTTTTCTGGACCGTAGCGGGTTGCGTCGCGATCTGGACGGGTCCCGGCTGGCCTTCTTCTGCGTGCCGATTGGCTACCGCAACAGCACGATCGGCACGCTGTCAGTCGACATGGCGACGTCGGACGTGGAGGAGCCCTCTCGAGAGATGGCTTTTCTGCTTGAGACCGCGAGGTTGATTGCGCCGTTTGTACAGCGTTGTCTGCTTGAGGAGCGCCTGGCGGTGTTTCACCGGGCCAAGCTTCCCGGCGGCGCGTTTGGCAAGTTGATCGGGAAGAGTGCGCCGTTGCGGGAGATTCAGACGCTGATCGTGCGGGTGGCGGATGCCCGGACCACGGTGCTGATCACCGGGGAGACGGGGGTTGGCAAGGGGGTGGTGGCGGAGCTGATCCACCAGCTTGGGGCGGCGCGCAAGCAGCCTTTTGTTGAGGTCAACTGCGGGGCGATTCCGGCGAGCCTGGTCGAGAGTGAGTTGTTCGGTCACGAGAAGGGCTCCTTCACCGGCGCCACGCAGCGTCGCATTGGCGTGCTGGAGCGGGCCAAGGCAGGAACCGTGTTTCTCGACGAGATTGGCGACCTGCCCCTGGCGGCTCAGACCCGGCTGCTGCGGGTTCTGCAAAACCGTGAGTTCGAGCGCGTGGGCGGCTCCGAGACGTTGCGCACCGGCGCCCGCATCATTGCCGCGACCAACCGCAACCTGGAGGAAGCCATCATCCAAGGCGTCTTCCGCAGTGACCTGTACTACCGGCTCAACGTTTTTCCGCTCCACGTCCCCGCTCTGCGCGAACGCGGGAAGGCGGACATCATGCTTCTGGTGGACTACTTCATCCAGCGCTTTGCGGTCGAGACGGGCAAGGAGGTCAACCGCATTGACACGCCGGCCATCGACATGCTCACAGCCTATCACTGGCCGGGCAACGTGCGGGAACTGGAAAACGTGGTCGAGCGCGCGGTGCTGCTGGTCGACGGGGATGTCATCCACGGGCACCACCTGCCGCCGTCGTTGCAGATGAACCGCTACGCGCCACGGCACGAGGATCTCGGCGATTTCTCGGTTCGGGTGCGCAACTTTGAGGAGGAGTTGATTACCGAGGCCTTGAAGGACTGCAACGGCAACCAGACGCTCGCGGCCCGCAAGCTGGGGATCAGCAAGCGGATCATCCAGTACAAGATCACGAAGTACGCGATCGACTATCGGCGCTTCCGTTCCGGGCGCCCGTGAGAAGCGCTGGAAGAAAGCCGTTTCCCGCGAAGAGGGAATACGGCGGTGGTGGGCCGGAGTGATTTCTGCACAGCGTGAGGGCTTGGGGCGTGGCGCTGGCGGGCGTCCGAGTGCTGCCGAGGCGCTTCCGGGGGACGCAAAAAGCGTGAGTTGAGCAGGCCGTCCGGGTTGACATGCCGACGGTATTCGCTAAAGTATGGCCGGTTCGTGCTCGGGTGGCGGAATTGGCAGACGCGCTAGGTTGAGGGCCTAGTGGGGCAACCCGTGCGGGTTCAAATCCCGCCTCGAGTACCAGACCTTGCAAGGGTTGAACGCCGGCACGTAAGGCCGGCGTTCGTCGTTTTGGAGGCCGGCGGGGGTGCGTTGTTGGCCTGAGGCGATCTGCGGCCCGGCGCGGGTTCGGGGTTCCGAGTTCCGAGTTCGGGGTTCCGAGTTCCGAGTTCGGGGTTCAGGGATCAGGGATCAGGGTTCAGGGTTCAGCCGGGCCCCCGGCTGGGGCCGGACATACC